>NZ_WPDC01000077.1:0-15600 GCF_035615595.1 Vibrio sp. R-1
CGCAGTATGGCTGATCATCCACCACATTGACTAATATGCCCTGCTCTTTCGCATCCTTGTACACCTGATGATTCAATTCTGGGTTATCTGTGGTTGCCCATACTTGAACATAACGTTTATCTAACCAGTGTGATGAATAAAAATGCTGAATCCAGTGACATTTCCCCTGATCAATCCAAGCCTGTAAAGCGGGAGCCACTTGCGGCGAAATCACGGTGACTTTAGCATCCGCTCTCAATAGCGCATCAATCTTTCGGCAGGCCACTTCGCCGCCCCCGACGACCAAAACGGGTTTATTGGTCAAATCCAAAAACAGAGGAAAATAGCGCATAGTACATCTTATGGTTGTCCATCCTTAACTGGCACTCATGCTACCAAAAATGGGGCAAGAAAAGCATCTAATAACCAGAATGAAATAAAATCTGTGCAAATTTCACCCATAAATCAGTGAATCCGACTAATCCTTAACAAATTAATAGAACTATTAATTAGAACTTTGTTCACTCACCGTCACGCCATCCTGTTGCACCACTCTGTCACTCAGTTGCACTATTTACATTTATTTAACACTTCGCCATTCTTGGCGCAGTTAAGGAATGGGGAATTAAGCAACTCTTTTCACTCGTTGTTTGAGAAATCTGACATCCTTACCTACGCTTACAACTGGTTGATTTATCAATTGCATCCGCATAGACATCAACCAATAACTGAAGAAACACAACATAGCTGAACTCTTGTATCAGGTGTCACCTGGTCAAAAACGGATCAAACAGGAAGGATACAAATGGCGAATAAACTCACTGTTCTTGCTTCTGTCGTCGCAGCCTCGTCTGCCATGCTGAGCCTCTCGGCATCAGCCGCAGAAAGCACTCTAGACAAAGTGTTATCTCAAGGTTTTATTACTTGTGGCGTCAGTACAGGCTTACCGGGTTTTTCTAACCCAAATGCAAAAGGGGAATGGGAAGGGATCGACGTTGAATATTGCCAAGCAATGGCAGCAGCGGTTCTAGGGGATAAAACCAAAGTTAAATTTGTGCCACTCACCGCAAAAGAGCGTTTCACTGCGCTGCAATCCGGTGAAATTGATGTTCTGTCTCGTAACACAACATGGACTCTGCAACGTGATAGCGCCTTGGGTCTTAACTTTGTCGGCGTGAACTATTACGACGGTCAAGGTTTCATGGTGAAAAAAGATTTGGGTGTGAAAAGCGCCAAAGAACTGAATGGCGCGTCAGTCTGTGTTCAATCGGGTACCACAACAGAACTCAACTTGGCAGACTACTTCCGCAATAGCGGTATGACTTACAAACCTGTGGTATTTGATACTGCAGCTCAAACTTCAAAAGGCTTTGATGCCGGTCGTTGTGATGTTCTGACGACTGACCAATCGGGTCTGTATGCACTGCGCCTCAATTTAGAAAAACCCGACTCTGCGGTCGTTCTACCTGAAATCATCTCTAAAGAGCCTCTAGGTCCTGTGGTTCGTCAGGATGATGATAAGTGGTTCAACGTCGCTAAATGGGTACTGTACGCCATGGTCAATGCTGAAGAGTACGGCATTACATCGAAAAACGTCGATGAGATGATGAAGTCAGATAACCCAGAAGTAAAACGTATCCTTGGTCTTGATGGCCCGAAAGGAACGGGTCTTGGCATTCGAGATGACTGGAGCTACCAAATTGTTAAGCAAGTGGGTAACTACGGCGAAAGCTTCGATCGCACGGTCGGCTCTGGCTCACCACTAAAAATTGACCGCGGTGTGAATGCACTCTGGAATGCGGGCGGCTTTATGTACGCACCACCTATCCGTTAATTGATAACTATAATCCCGACCACCTTAAAGCTGCAGTACGAGACGTGCGTACTGCGGCTTTAAGTAAAAGGAATCTGCGCTTGGCTTAGCTCCGAGCACAAAAATGGATAAGAGGTTATTGTTGTATGAAACCCACAAATAAAGCGACGCCAGAGACTTCTGACGCGCATTCCAAGCATACCAATTTGCTTTATAACCCAACCTTCCGTTCGGTTGTGTTCCAACTTCTCGCCGTTTGTGTACTAGCATTTTTTCTCTACACCATAGTGAATAATGCGTTAACTAACCTTGAATCTCGAGGGATCGCAACGGGGTTCGCCTTTCTAGATCAAACCGCTGGTTTTGGTATCAGCCAAAGCTTAATTCCCTACGATGAGACTTACAGCTATGGCCGAACGTTTCTGGTGGGTTTGCTCAATACCGCTCTGGTTTCAGTACTCGGCATCTTATTAGCGACCATACTGGGATTTTTGATTGGCATTGCTCGCCTCTCAAGTAACTGGCTAATCAGCCGCTTAGCAGCAGTCTACATCGAAACATTTCGTAATTTGCCACTGCTACTGCAAATATTCTTTTGGTATTTCGTTGTGCTTCAAGCCTTGCCATCGGCAAGGGAAAGCATGCATCTTGGCGAGTGGTTTTACCTCAACATAAAAGGGCTGTATCTCGCGAAGCCAATCTTTGAATCCGGTAGTATCTGGGTTCTGGCTGCCTTAATCGCTGGCATCATTGCCTGTTGGGTATTGAGTATCTGGGCAACAAATCGCCAACGTTTAACGGGACAACAAACCCCGATGGGACGATACATACTCTTACTGTGTGTCGCTTTTCCAGTGTTGGTTTATTTTCTACTTGGCCAACCTATCACAGCAGAATATCCCGTACTACGCGGATTCAACTTCCAAGGCGGGATCTCGGTACTGCCTGAACTGGCGGCATTACTGGTCGCCTTGACCATCTATACCGCATCCTTCATCGCAGAGATTGTGCGCTCTGGGATCAATGCGGTCAGCCACGGGCAAACGGAAGCAGCAATGTCTCTCGGTTTAACTCGTACGAAAACCTTAAAACTGGTCATTATTCCTCAAGCACTCAGGATCATCATTCCACCGCTAACTAGCCAATATCTGAATCTAACCAAAAACTCCTCACTGGCCATGGCTATTGGCTACCCAGACTTGGTTTCTGTATTTGCGGGCACCACCCTCAACCAAACAGGACAAGCGATTGAGATCATTTCGATGACCATGTTGGTCTATCTCACGCTGAGTTTATTAACTTCAGCCTTAATGAACTTGTATAACCGTAAAGTGGCACTGGTGGAGAGATAATTATGGCAACACATCAATTTCAACCTAGCCTACCGCCGCCATCCAACACAACAGGGGTCGTCGGTTGGTTACGGAAAAATTTATTTAATGGCGTGTTTAACTCAATCGCAACCTTGGTGTTAGGTTACTTAGCTATTCAAGGTCTCCTAAATATCCTCGATTGGGCGATTTTCAACGCCAACTGGAGCGGAACCACGCGTAGCGACTGCACCCTTGAGGGCGCTTGCTGGGTATTCATCAGTGTTCGCTGGGAGCAGTTCATGTACGGCTTCTACCCCGCGGCAGAACTGTGGAGACCAAGGCTATTCTTCTTCACTCTGGCTCTTTTTGTCGCACTGCTGGCTTATGAAAAAACACCAAAGCGAGGTTGGATTTGGCTGGTTTTCGTTAACATCTATCCCTTC
The DNA here is from genome assembly GCF_035615595.1 of Vibrio sp. R-1. NCBI lineage: Bacteria > Pseudomonadati > Pseudomonadota > Gammaproteobacteria > Vibrionales > Vibrionaceae > Vibrio > Vibrio sp. R-1. The sequence goes on from NZ_WPDC01000077.1 coordinate 3,549, forward strand.
TTCGCTGCTCTACTTCTTTATGGTGGTGTCTTCGGGCTGGAAGTGGTCGAAACCCATAAATGGGGTGGATTGTTAGTCACTTTGATCATCGCTTTAGTCGGCATCATCGCTTCACTACCAATTGGCGTTGCACTGGCTTTAGGACGTCGCTCCGACATGCCCATTATTCGCAGCTTATGTACCGTCTACATTGAGGTATGGCGTGGGGTGCCTTTAATTACCGTACTGTTCATGGCTTCGGTAATGCTGCCACTCTTTTTATCTCAAGGCAGTGAGATAGATAAGCTACTGCGTGCCTTGATTGGCGTGGTGATGTTCAGTGCCGCGTACATGGCGGAAGTGATCCGTGGTGGTTTGCAAGCGATTCCCAAAGGCCAGTATGAGGCAGCCGATGCGCTCGGTTTAAGTTACTGGAAAAAAATGGGGCTGATTATTCTTCCGCAAGCGCTGAAAATCACCATTCCATCGATTGTAAATACCTTTATTGGTCTGTTTAAAGACACCAGTCTGGTGTTGATTATCGGCATGTTTGATGTGCTCGGCATCGGACAATCCGCCAATACCGACCCGAATTGGCTCGGTTTTGCTACAGAAAGTTATGTTTTTGTCGCGTTAGTGTTCTGGATCTTCTGCTTTGGCATGTCGAGATACTCGATTTGGCTCGAAGGCAAACTCCATACCGGTCACAAACGATAAGTCACTTTGCAAGGAACGTATTATGACGCAACAACTCAACCAAGATTTTATGATTCAAATTAAAGACATGAATAAATGGTATGGTGAATTTCACGTCCTGAAGAACATCAACCTGAATGTCAAAAAAGGCGAACGTATCGTCATTTGTGGACCATCCGGCTCAGGAAAATCGACCATGATCCGCTGTATTAACCGCCTAGAAGAACATCAAAAGGGACAAATCATCGTCGCGGGAAATGAATTAACTGAAGATCTGAAAAATATCGAACTGGTACGTAGTGAAGTTGGCATGTGTTTTCAACACTTCAACCTCTTCCCTCATCTGACGGTGTTGGAAAATTGCACGCTCGCACCGATTTGGGTTAAGAAAATGCCCAAAGATAAGGCGGAAGAAATTGCCATGAAATATCTCACTCGAGTGCGTATTCCAGAGCAAGCGGATAAATATCCCGGTCAACTCTCCGGTGGTCAACAGCAACGTGTAGCCATTGCTCGCTCACTCTGTATGAATCCACAAATTATGTTATTTGATGAGCCAACCTCAGCCCTAGACCCCGAAATGGTGCGTGAGGTGCTGGATGTTATGGTTGAACTTGCCGAGGAAGGCATGACCATGTTGTGTGTGACCCACGAAATGGGCTTTGCGAAAGAAGTCGCAGACCGAGTTATTTTCATGGATGCCGGAGAAATCATTGAGGAAAACAATCCCAAAGAATTCTTTGAAAACCCGCAATCGGATCGTACACAGAACTTCCTTGCCCAGATCCTGCATCACTAATCGACGGTACTCACTTCATCATCATTGATTCGGAAGCGTTAATCGCTTCTGAATTCTTTTAAAATCATGCAAATAAAAAGACATCATTCGGTGAATGAGATGAAATATCGTGTTACAACTGCACATAACCTTAACCACCGATTTTGATTATTATTGAGTTAGACAGCACAAGGGGCTTGAAATTTATGGCATTGAGCCTCATAACTGTCCCTGTAGCAATCAGTACTTTTAATAGAGGAAAAGTATGAATACGCCAATGTTTACTAGAACTTCCAGCTTGGAACGTACTCTTGAAACCAACAAGGTTTTGAAGAATACCTACTTCCTGCTTTCTATGACCCTTGTCACCAGTGCGATTGCCGCAATGGCGACTATGGCTATCGGCATTTCTCCTATCGTTGCTTTGGTGATGCAGTTGGCTGCCATTGGCATTTTGTTTTTCGTGATGCCAAAAGCGATTAACTCATCATCAGGCCTAGTATGGACGTTCGTCTTTACTGGACTGATGGGGGGAGCTCTTGGCCCTATGCTGAATTTCTATGCGGCGATGCCAAATGGCCCAATCGTTATTGCGCAAGCACTCGGCCTGACTGGCATGGTGTTTTTAGGCCTGTCGGCTTACACCATTACCAGCAAGAAAGATTTCTCTTTCATGCGTAATTTCCTGTTTGCTGGCTTGATCATTGTGATTGTTGCGGCATTGATTAACATCTTTGTTGGCTCAACGGTGGCTCATCTGGCTATCAGTAGCGTTTCTGCACTGGTATTTTCGGGTTTCATTCTGTTTGATACCAGCCGTATTGTGCGTGGTGAAGAAACCAACTATATCTCAGCAACGATTTCTATGTACTTGAATATCCTGAACCTGTTCACTAGCTTGTTGAGCATTCTGGGTATCATGAACAATAACGATTAATCGCTTAGATTGTTTTACGGTAAGCCCGATGAATTCATCGGGCTTTTTTATGCTTGAGCCACACCTTGAGCTTCGCTACCCTATGCGCAAATTGACAACCACAGACACTCACCATGCTGGAATACCAAGGCAACACTATCGACACTGACGCCCAAGGCTATCTTCTTGACTTTACGCAATGGGAAGAAGGGATGATCGCTCTTTTAGCAGAGCAAGAAGGGATTGAACTGACGGATGCCCACTTAGAAGTGGTTCATTTTGTCCGTCGTTTCTATGAGGAGTTTAAAACCTCCCCTGCTATTCGTATGTTGGTCAAAGCGATGGAAAAAGAGCACGGCCCAGAAAAAGGCAACAGTAAATATCTGTTTAAACTCTTTCCGAAAGGCCCCGCCAAACAAGCAACAAAACTGGCTGGCTTACCAAAACCGGCGAAGTGCTTATAAGATTTAAAAACTCCATAGCGAAGTCATCGTATTAGGCTTCGCTTTGACACTCTTCCGACTTAACACTACAGAATTTCAAACCCTTGATAGTCATGTTCTAACTCACTGCTTAAGCGGCGCACTTGCCGAACGCTGGCGGTTTTAGGACCTTCCTGCAACCATAGATACAACTCTTCTAATCTTTCAGGTGTGCCACAAGCCACGACCTCTACATCTCCGTTATTGAGATTTTTTGCGTAGCCCGTTAAACCCAACTTCAGACCTTGATGAGACGTGTGATAGCGGAAACCCACACCTTGCACATGACCTGAAACGATAAACTTACTGCACTGTTTTTCCATTTTTTTCATCCTGATTTATGCCATTGTTCAGACCACAGAATGCTCTCTTCCCTGTGGCATAAGAAAGCCAGATTCATCGATACGACTTTAATGAAACTGGTTCAAGCATAGCCGAAATCCACGTTATCCCAAAAAGAGTTGATAACCCCTTACCTTCGAATCATAAGGAAGGGGCTTTTCTTTTGCTTTTCTTCATCAGTTCCACGACAATAGCCGCCCATTTCTATTTCCATCTGAGTAGCGTAATGACTCCTGCAATTTATTTGGTCAAAGGTCGAGACAAATCTTTGCGTCGTAAACATCCGTGGATTTTTTCTCGTGGGATCAGCAAAGTCGAAGGGACTCCTGAACTGGGAGAAACTGTCGATGTTTACTCCTTTGAAGGTAAATGGTTAGCCAAAGCGGCCTACTCACCGCATTCACAAATTACTGCGCGTGTCTGGAGCTTTGAACAAGAGCCGATTGATCGCGATTTCTTCATTAAACGCATCGAACAAGCACAATTATTGCGCAACGATATTATCGAACGTGATGGCTTAACCGGTTACCGTTTAATTGCCGCAGAATCAGACGGCTTACCTGGCATTACTATCGACAAATATCAAGATTATTTGGTCTGCCAACTACTGAGTGCCGGTGCCGAGTATCAAAAACAAACTCTGGTCGAGGCATTATTACATTGCTTCCCTGAGTGCCATATTTATGAGCGCTCCGATGTTGCGGTGCGTAAAAAAGAAGGGCTGGACGAGCGCGTTGGGGTACTGCACGGTGAATTACCGCCTAAATCAGTCGTAATTGAAGAAAATGGCGTTAAGATCAGCGTCGATATTGTGGGTGGACACAAAACGGGTTTCTATCTGGATCAACGCGACAGCCGCTTCCAATCCATGAAATACGTTAAAGAGAAAGAAGTGCTGAACTGCTTCTCTTACACGGGTGGTTTTGGTTTATACGCACTCAAAGGCGGAGCTAAGCGTGTGATCAACGCAGATGTCTCTCAACCAGCCTTAGATACGGCTAAGTTCAATGCTGAATTGAACGGTTTCGATATCAGTAAAAAGCGTGCGGTGTTCTTGAATGCCGATGTATTTAAACTGCTGCGCGAATACCGCGACCAAGGCACACGTTTTGATGTGGTGGTGATGGATCCCCCCAAGTTTGCCGAATCTAAAGCCCAGCTGGATGGTGCATGCCGCGGCTATAAAGACATCAACATGCTGGCCATGCAGATCTTAAACCCAGGTGGCACCCTGCTCACCTACTCGTGTTCAGGGTTAATGGATCAAGTGCTATTTCAGAAAATTATTGCCGATGCGGCTCTCGATGCTGGACGTGATGTAAAGTTTATTGAGCGTTTTGAACAAGCGGCCGATCACCCAACCGATACCGCTTATCCTGAAGGTTTTTATCTCAAAGGCTTTGCTTGTAAGGTTTTATAAGCGATGGTGTGAGCGAACGTTAGCAAGCATAGAAAAGCGGCCTCAATGGAGGCCGCTTTTTACTTGCCACTCTTCACTTTTCACCACTCGGTTACGACCGAGTTTCTTCGCCGTCAATAATGCATGATCCGCCAGCTTCAAAACGGTTTCATAACTCTCCGCCTGCTGCGCATCGGCAAAGCCAATACTCACTGTCACGTTTAATCCCGTTGCTACTGCAGACAAATCAACCTGTTCAATCTTACAACGCAGCTTTTCAAAATAACCCCAAGCTTGCTGAGGGTCCCCTACATATAAGATGGTGAACTCTTCACCGCCCCATCTCGCCACTCGGGTTTTGTCGCCAACATACCCAAGTAACTCTTGTGATACCGCTACAATGGCTTGGTCGCCGATAATGTGCGAATAGCGGTCATTAATCTGCTTGAAGTGATCAATATCCAGCAGCGCAATACTGACTTGCTGATCTGGATTTTGCAGACGAGAAAAGGCTTGTTTGAGGTACATATCAAATGCGCGGCGATTGGCAAGCCCAGTTAAATCATCTTCTTTCGAGAGTCTCTCAAACTTTTCCGCTTGTAGGCGCAATTTTTGGGTTTTTAACGCAACCTGCTCGACGAGGTACAACTCACGCCGTTTCAAAATACGAATTCGCCACATCACCAGTGACACCGCCAGCGCCAGAAACAGCATGCCAGCCATGACAATCACCTCTTTACGCTGCCACCAATGAGGTTCAATGATAAATACGTAACTAAACGTGGCATCATTCCACTCACCATACGGATAACGGGCGCTGACAAAGAATCGATATTTACCCGGCGCTAAATTGGTGTATTCCGCTTGGGTATTATGACCCCGATATGACCAATCTCGATCGAACCCTTCAAGTTTCGTGCGATATTGCAAACGCTCTGACATCACAAAACCTAGCCCCACGTATCCGAAGCTGACCCGATTGGTTCCGGCCGCAGCAATGTACTGCTGATCTGGGTTGATACTCTCGCTGTCAAAACTGACCGATTCGAGAACGACCGGTAAACGCAGTTCACTCAGTTGCTGGAGACGCTGTACCTTGATGCTCGCCACCCCTTTCGCAGTGGCAAAAAACAGCTCACCATTTGGCAAACTTGCAGACGCTGGGTTGGTTCCTCCATTCGCCTGACTGGTTGCCATACCATCACCTTCATCAAAATGTTCGAATTCAAGCTGTGTGCTCATGCCATCAGCGACCGCTAACATCTGATCATAGTTGAGCTTCCATACCCCACGGTTGCTGGATAACCACACATGCCCTTCACTATCACGTAGCATTTGGAAGAATTTATCGATCGGTAAGCCTGCGGCACGACCCACAAGGGAAACGCTTGCATCACTCAAGCGATAACGCACGATGCCTCTATCTGTGGCCATCCAGACATAATCGGATTCCATGTAGAAGCCAAACACATACTGTGCTTGCTCTTGCTTAGTAAGATCAACCGGACGAATTTTGCCTTGAGCATCAAAATAAGCCACACCAACAGCACTACCTACCCACAGCTTCCCTTCCGAATCCAAAGCGAGTGCCATGATGTAATCATCAGGCAAGGGGGAGTTGTTTTTGTTGTATGTCGTCAGCACACCTTGCGGGGTTCTTTTGACAATACCATTTGAAGTACCAATCCAAAGATTATCTTGTGAATCGGTGACGATGGCTCTGACTTCGCTGCTTGGCAAACCGTTATTTTCATCTAGCACAGGACGCAACTGGCCGTTTTGCCAAAGGAGCAATCCCTTTTGAACCGTCCCAACCCAAACATTTGTGCTTTGTTGGTCTGCTTTGGCCAGACTGAGTATCGAGGGACGAGCACCTACCTGAGGCATTAACGCGCTATGTGCCAAGCCCTCTTCAATAATGCTTAATCCACGACTGGTTCCGACCATGACTCGTCGGTCATCTAGCGGTAACACGGTTCGGACATAATCGCCCACTAATCCTTTATCACTGTTGATATTAATGAAAGGCGCATCACGCAGTCGCATAATGCCGGCGTTGGTTCCCACCCATACACTGCCTTCGATATCCTGATACCAAGAAAGCACTCGGCTATAAGGCAAACCTCGACTAGGCTCCAAAAATTGCAGTTGCTGATTTTTCAGGCGTGCAATACCGCGATTAACCGTACCAATCCACCAGTTCCCGACACGATCTTGCTCCACCAGCGTCACCACTTCTTTCTCGAGCGGTGCAAACAACGATTGGAAACCTTCTTCAGTGTTGACCCAAACGCCTTGATCTGTTGCCACGACAAGTTCTTGATTCAAACTGATGGAAATATAGTTAATTCGTTCATAGCGCCCAATCGGCAATTCCATGGCTGACACTTGCCAATCATTAAAGCGATATAACCCTTTATCGGTGGCCGCAAAAATCACTCCATGCTGATTTTTTACCAAACGATAAGCACTGGCATCAGTCAGTAACCATCGATCCGGTCCATAGTGGTTATGACCCAAATAAGGTCGAACGACCACACCGAGACCTTCAATCGCGAGCCACAAGTTCTGTTCATCATCAATCAATGCACCATTGACTAAACTGGGCGCAGAACGAAAAGATTGCCAGCCATAACTCTGTCTGTGCGTGATACTCCCCCGTGCACCAGCCACCAACAACCCATTGTTATCCATGGGTAATAAGGTGCGAGTTCCAGAGTCAGCCATTCCAGTTTGTGGATTGCGATCAAACACTTGAAAATTGATGCCGTTATATCGCACCACGCCTTCCCAAGTGGCAAACCACAAATAACCGTCGCGTGTCTGGGCAATACTATTAATACTGTTGTGCGGTAAACCATCAGTGGAGGTCCACGTCTCCACGAAATAGTCCGAAATATGTTCGACTACGGCATAAGCAGATGAACTGATGATCAGCAAAAACACTGAACAGATCTGCACTCCGCAGCAAGCTAAAAGCCTAATTCCTGTCATTATTCTAATGGTCCTTTATACTGGAAAACCGCCCCTTTAGGGTCTTATACACCTTGAACTTGAAGCCGCTGCGGTATTCGCAGTAACTCCAAGTTGTTTAGGTATAATGGCTTCCAGCATTAAGCTGGATAATCTTATTATTCGCTGATCATTCGGCCATATGTTAAGCACACCATCACCGATGATGATAAGCGTTTTTTTATTTTGAAGCCTAGCTTTCCTTTACTCACTTATCATAAAAAGTGATTCAGGTTTTAGTGACATTGCATGACGACAACGATATCCATTCAGGTACTTGGCTGTACCCATCCTTTTTATTATCCGCCAAGGTTTCGTTACTTATTCTTTTGTCGTCAATCGGAGTGAGAGATTATCTAATTTCTGATCACACTATTCACCGTATTTATCTCATTTTTGTCGCACACAATTCATTATAAAAAATAAACTTTGCAGCCCAAATTTGCCAAGATTTCAACCGAAAGAGTGAACATGCGCATCCTATACTGAAACAGTATGTCGATCCTCTAAAATATATCCCCAATAACACTCTGTATTTGTTTGCTCGATAAGGGGCTACACTACGACTAGACTCATTCCGAGCTAGAACTCGAAATCGTGTAGAGATATACCACCTTCATAAGGAAAACATAATGATTCAAATCGGACAAACCTTACCAGATGTACAACTGAGCCAAAGAACCAGTGAGGGTACACTGACTCACTCTGTAACCACCTTGTTTGCTAACAAAAAAGTCGTACTATTTGCCGTTCCAGGTGCTTTCACTCCGACTTGCTCAGAAGCACATCTACCTGGCTATGTCGTCTTGGCAGACAAATTCAAAGAGAAAGGCGTCGATATGATCGCTTGCGTTTCAGTTAACGATGCTTTTGTAATGAAAGCGTGGGGCGAAGCGCAAAATGCGAGCGAAATTGCCATGCTGGCTGATGGCGATGCGAGCTTCACTAAAGCCTTAGGTCTCGAAATGGACACAGGTAACTTTGGTGGCGTGCGCTCGCAACGCTACGCCATGGTGATTGAAAATAACGTAGTCACTCTGCTCAATGTTGAGCCACCAAAAACCTTTGAATTGAGCAAAGCAGAAACTGTACTAGCCAGTTTGTAATTCTAGTCCTCAAAAACCCGACACTGGGTCTTTTGACCGCGTGTCGGGTTGATCGCCTTTCTTAAACAACTCTCGTTGCAAACCTTGAACACTATTACTTTAAAGCTACTGGTTTAAACGCTCACCGCTTAACTGCGGATAACTGGCTAATAGCGCCTTTGCCTGCTCAAAATCAAAATCTTCAATTGCAGAAATTAAGGCGGCTTGCTGCGCCGAATCCCACTGGGAAACTTGGCGAATGGACTTACTCAGGCTTAATGCGGTGACATCATAATCATTGATCGCCTGTTGCAACTGCTGATACCACAAACCCCAATCTAGGTTCTCCGCCAATAGCGGCTCTTTATGCTGATGTTCCCACGCAGAGAGTTCATCATCGACTTGGGTTAGCAAGCTTTGAGCTTGTTGAAGCAGCTCAAACGAAGGTAGGACTTGCTGCTCTAGACTCTGCTCCATCTCTGCCGCCAACTGAGCTAAAGCTTCTAATCCTAAATTCGCGGCAGAACCTTTCAGAGTATGAGCCACTCGGGTCGCAGAGCTCCAGTCTTGCGCTTCGATTAGCCCTGTTACACTGTTCAGCTCATCAACTTGGCTATCGATAAAGTGACGCAGAATTTCAAAATAGCGTTGTTGATTGCCCCCAATCCGGAAGATAGCTTGTTCCAAATCAACGCCCGTCAGCTGAGGCAGATCTAACAAAGCGTTCATCGCAGGTTTTGATGCGCTGGGTTTATTTGGGGAATGCGATGAAAAGCTCTGCTCATCACTCACCTGAAGAAAATGCCTGAGTACCTGATAAAACTTATCCACTTCAATCGGTTTGGAAAGATGATCATTCATGCCTGCTTGCAAGCAGCGTTCAATATCTATCGCCATCGCATTAGCGGTCATAGCAACGATGGGTAAGCTCTGCCACCGCGGATTGGCTCGAATATGCTCAGTCGCGGTGATCCCATCCATGACCGGCATCTGCATATCCATTAACACCAGATCAAAATCGGCATGCTCTAACCTCTCAAGCGCTTCTTGACCATGATTGGCGACCACGACATTAAGGCCAGTGTCTTGGAGTAGGCCAAGCGCAACTTCTTGGTTCACCTCATTATCTTCGACGAGCAACAGACTCTGGCCGACAAAATTCGGCCTGCTGTTGTGATGCGCTTCGTTCGTTTTATGGCGTACATGCTCAATTCCATAACTGGTCACAATCGCATCCAGCAGATTCGAGGGATTAACCGGTTTGACAATTAAAGCGTCAACCAACTTGCTGTTTTCGCCTTCAAGGTTAATTTCACGTCCATAAGCCGTGACTAAAAAGCTCTTCATGTGCCCACGAAGGCCGAGGGTTTTCACTCGCGTCAGTAGCTCAATGCCATTCATACCAGGCATGTTCCAGTCAACAAACAACATATCAAAGGGTTTCTGTTGAATTTCCGACAGCGCCTCAAACCCATTACTCACCGTCACGACGTTAAAACGCATAGCGGTCAGTAAAGAGTCGAGAATGTGGCGAGCAGAATCATTATCATCCACCACTAACACTCGCTTATCCGCGAGACCATGCACAGGTTGGGAAATATCACGCATTTTGGCATCTTGCAGACCACACACCACCGAAAACTCAAAGGTGGAACCTTTACCTTCTTCACTATGAACGGTAATTTGCCCTCCCATAAGCTCGACCAATTGCTTACTGATACTCAACCCAAGCCCAGTGCCCCCATATTGACGCGTAATGCTGTTATCTGCCTGCGAGAAAGCATCGAACAAATCGTCCAGCTTGTCTTGGGCAATGCCAATCCCTGTGTCTTTGACGGCAAACCGCAGCGTGACTTGCTGTTCATTCAATTGGCTCACTCGTGCAGACAGTACAATTTCGCCTTGTGAGGTAAACTTCACCGCATTACCACACAGATTAACCATCACTTGACCAAGCCTAAGCGGATCGCCAATCAGCCCTAGTGGGATGTGCGGGTCGATATCCATCAAAAACTCAATGCCTTTCTCTTGGGCTTTCAATGAGACAACTGCCGTCACATTATCCAGTACATCATCAAGATTGAAATCGATCCGCTCTACATTGAGTTTACCCGCCTCCATTTTGGAAAAATCCAGAATGTCATTGATGATGCCCAGTAAGTTTTTGGCGGATTCATTAATACGACTCACGTATTTGCGTTGTGTCGTATCGAGTGGGGTATTCAATGCCAGATGTGCCATACCCAAAATTGCATTCATTGGGGTTCGGATTTCATGGCTCATATTCGCCAAGAAGTCACCTTTGGCCTGACTCATCGCGTCCGCCGCCTCTTTGGCTTTGCGGAGTTCATCTTCCATCTCTTTGCGTTCGGTCATATCCAGCAAAATACCGACGATGCCATTGACCTTGTCCGCACGATCGCTAAAAGATGCCTCGTAAACCAGCATTTCACGCTGAACACCCGTGTAATCGACCAAAGAAATTTCGTAATTTTGACTGCTTTGTTGTTTAGTCAACACTTGGTGCGCCGCAGCAAAGCGCTCTGCAACCTCAGCTGGGAAAATCTCTTGCGGCTCTTTATCAATCACTTCGTTATTGTATAAACCCATGAGATCCAAGAACTTGGCATTGACCGTGAGGAATTTACCATCTGAACTCAAGCAGTACATCGGGTTGGGTGTAGCATCGAGGATCTCTTGATTGAGCTGTGATTGTTCAAGCACTTTTCTTTCAGCCAAACGTTGCTGCTCCGCATTTTGGCTAAGTTGAATCGCGACAGAGAGATCGTCAAGCATCTGCGATAACCAATGGTATTGCTGCATTGTCAGCATGCCTACGGTTCCTAACTCCAGTAACGCTATCGGCTGATTATTGACCTGTAGAGGTAGGTAATACACCTCATTGAGTGCAATCACTCCTGAGGTAGAAACCACTTGGAAGTTACCATTGAGGGACTTCATTGCATAAGGCTTGCCCGAACGCAGCACACTACAATGCGTTGTCGTTGGATCACTGTAGTCACGTTGTGCAGACTCCGACTGACCAACACCGGCAATACGCGTCAGTACGCCATTTTGATAGAGATAAAGACCTATCAGTTCAACGGGAAAATGGTGCAGTAAAAACTGTGTCACCTGATTGCACAAGGCTTCCGTGGTCGGATGGTTGCGAATGATGATGTTGAAGTCTTTCACCAAGGTATTAAAACTGAGCTGTTCGGCAATATGGTGAAACACCACATTCAAACTATCGATAAAGCGTTGTAATTCGCCATACGCTTTTTGAGTCAGAGTAAATTCATAATCTTCATTGCGGACTTGCCTCACCACCGTTTTCAATAAAATGCTTAACGGAGCAACGTA
>NZ_WPDC01000078.1:0-15108 GCF_035615595.1 Vibrio sp. R-1
TCTGAATAGAAACCAGAACCCTGATTTGTAACAACGTGTTAGTCTGAAGTGACAATTTGTTCTATGATGTTGCGCAAATAACTCTGTCGTACTCGAAGCTGCAACAGTTTTGGCTAGATTCTTCCATCCCAATCATAGCGTTTGTCTATGCTCACGAGGATGCGCTCTGTGGTCGCTTAGCGGCAAATCCAAGAAATGTGGGTATGACAACAACCAAAGGAAGCACCATGTCGTCTGGACTCTTATCTCAAATCAATGTCTTTCCAGTGAAATCGTTAGGTGGGCTGGCACTGTTGTCCGCTTGGGTAGAAAAGCAAGGCTTAACCTTTGATCGTCGTTTTATGCTGGCACTGTCTGATGGAAGTATGGTGACGGCGCGTAAATTTCCGCAAATGGTGCTGATCAAAACCGCGCTGCGCCATGACGGTGTACTGTTTTCCGCACAAGGTCATCCCTCTCTCACTATCCGTTATGCAGATTTCAAGTTGCAACAGGTACCCGCACAAGTTTGGGCGGATAATTTCACTGCGTACACCACCACCGATGAAGCAGACGATTGGTTTAGTCAGGTGTTGGGGATTCGTGTTGAGCTCTTATACTGCGGCGAGCAATCCAATCGTGTACGTGAAAAAGTGGGTCACAATGTCAGCTTTGCCGATGGTTATCCGCTGTTGGTGATAAGCCAAGCGTCGTTGGATGAACTCAATCGCCGCAGCCCTGAGTTTCATTCAATGGATCAATTTCGTACCAACTTGGTTGTTTCTGGTACTGAACCATTCGCTGAAGATAGCTGGAAGCGTATCCGTATCGGCGAAGTGGAGTTTGAAGCCGTCAAACCTTGTGAACGCTGCATTTTAACCACGGTTGAAGTGAAGAAAGGGGCGTTTAGGCCAACCAAAGAGCCGCTGCGTACTCTCTCACAATTTCGTGCTAATGAGCGCGGTGGCGTGTTTTTCGGGCAAAACTTGGTTGCCAAAAATGAAGGAATGATTCGAGCGGGCGATCCGATTGAAGTGTTGGAATATAAAGAGAAAGAAGTTTACCCAGACCAAGGGATCAGCCACTTCACACTGACTTGTGTTGAGCGCGAAGAGATTGCCCGTGATTTTGTGACTTTCTGGCTAGAGCCTGCCCAAGGCATCGCACCTCAGTATTTGCCGGGGCAATATCTGCCAATTGAAATGGTGATTGAGGGTGAGCCTGTGCAGCGTTACTACACGCTTTCCTCTAGCCCATCGCGTCCGGGACGTTTAGCGATTTCGGTCAAGCGCATTGATGGCGGGCGAGTTTCTAATTGGTTGCAAGAGAATTTGCAGATTGGCACGACCTTGATCGCGCAGCATCCTACTGGGCATTTCCATCTGGATACCACAGCACCACAGCCTTTGCTGCTGCTTTCGGCAGGCAGTGGTGTCACCCCTATGCTGTCTATGTTGCGTTATCTGGCGGACCATAACCAACTCGATGATGTAGTGTTTTATCATCAATGCCGCAGTGAGCAAGACATCCCTTGCCAAGCGGAGTTGGATGCCTTGGCAAAACAACATGCTGGGCTGACGCTCATCTATGCGTTAACCCAACCTTCGCCGCAGTGGCAAGGGGAGCAAGGTCGCTTATCTCTCTCGCACATTAAACGCATTCCCAGCCTTGTTTCCCGCCAAGTGTTTGTGTGTGGTCCAGACGGTTTTATGCAAAAAGCTAAGAACTTACTGCTCAAACAAGGGGTAGCGGAACCGGCTTATCATCAGGAAGCCTTCGGTGCGGTGCACGTAGCGCCGCGAGAGAAAAAGGCTGTTAAACTCAGTTTCAATGGTATTCAAGTCTCTGCGGATAATCAGAAAACCTTGCTAGAGCACGCCGAAGACGCGGGGGTGAAAATACCCAATAGCTGCCGTGCGGGCATTTGTGGTGCGTGTAAAGTGAAAGTAAAGTCAGGTTTAGTGGAGCAGCCTAAAGTTCCTGCTTTGATGGATCATGAACGCTCGATGGGCATGGCTTTGGCTTGCTGCTCGGTCGCCGACACGGACCTGGATGTCGAGTTTTAGCCGTTCAGATTTGAAGTGATAAAAAAACCTCCCGTTGGGAGGTTTTTGCATTTTGGCTAAGGTTACACTTTGAATTTATTCAAGATTGCATCCTGTTCGCGGATATTTTCCGTTTGGATTTGCATCGACATGTTCGCTTCATCAGCAGATTCAGCAACTTGATCCGACAGGTCTTTGATCTTGACAGTGTTGTTGTTGATCTCTTCTGCAACTAAGCTTTGTTCTTCCGCAGCGGAGGCGATTTGAATGTTCATGTCGCTGATCTGCTGAATCGCAAGGCGGATTTTTTCTAACGCTTCATTCGCGCCTTGCGCTTGGTTGACCGCACTGGCCGCCGTATCTTTACTGTGGCTCATGGCAATCGCAACCGCATTGGCTCCAGATTGCAGCTTCTCAATCATGTTACGAATTTCAGTCGTGGACTGTTGAGTACGCTGTGCCAGAGTACGAACTTCATCGGCGACCACCGCAAAGCCGCGGCCAGATTCACCGGCTCGCGCCGCTTCAATCGCTGCGTTGAGTGCGAGCAGGTTGGTTTGATCCGCAATGTCGTTAATCACTTTCAGCACGGTTTCAATGTTTGCAGTCGCGCTTTCCAGCACTTTCACATCGTCTACCGCGGCATCAATAGTGGCAGAAAGGGTATCAATGGCTTTAGTGGTTTTGGTCACTACATCCGTACCCGCGGCGGCGGCATCGTCAGCCACTTTTGCAGCTGAAGCGGCACCTTGCGCATTGCTAGCAACATTAGATGAGGTCATGGCCATTTCATGCATTGCAGTAGCGAGCTGTTCGAGCTCATGAAGCTGAGAGCGCATGGCTTCTGCCGACTGTTGTAGCGTCATCGATGTGGATTCCGAACCACGTAATATCTCGGCACCAATCGCTTTGGATTGGATCAACTGCTTCTGTAGCGTTTCAGTAAAGCTATTAAAACCAATCGCCAGTTTGGCAAACTCTTCATCGGTATTGGTACTCAAACGCTGAGTTAAGTCACCTTCACCAGAAGCCACGTTTTGAATCGCATCGTTAAGAGTATCGAGAGGTTTCATTAGGACACGAACGATAAACAGTAGAACAAACACGCTGATCACTAGGGCTATCACAGTGAAGATGAGCGTACTTCTTCGTAATTCATCTAGCGCGGCGTAAGCAATCTCTTCATCAATCACCACACCAACAAACCAATCTTCGCCTTCTACATCGGAGAAACTGACCGCATAGGGTTTGCCATTAATGATGACTTGGTGGGTGTCAGCATTGATTTTGCTCTCGCCCAAAAATTCTGACATGGGTTTACCATTAAACTCTTTTTTCGGGTGAGCGATGGTGGTGCCATCTTCGGACACAATAAAGACATAACCCGCATCAAACAATCTGACTTCATTAACGATCTCCGCGAGCCGCGCTAAGCTGACATCATAGAATATCGAACCGAGAAATTGACCGCTTCTGTCTTTAACTGGGGTGGCGACTGAGATAAGGATATCACCAGTTGCTGAGTCGGCATATGGCGCTGTAATGATCAGTTGGCCTGCATTTTTGGCGTCTTTATACCAAGGACGAACACGTGGATCCCAAGTCGGACCTGGGTTCCAACTCGGGTCGTTATTGATATTTGAACCATCCTTTTCTAAACCTAAGCCAACTAACAAAAAGGTATTTTTGACAATTGGCTGACTGATGATGTTTCGAACATTCTCTGGCTCGGGGTTACTTTCAATTAAGTCAGTGGTGTACTGTGCAAGTCTTTTTCTGCCGTTGAGCACAGCTGCAGTCGTTTTACTTACACCATCGACAACCTCATCAACACTGTCAGAAACCATGCTGCGGATTTCATCTCGGACTTTGAAGTATTGGCTACCCGAAAGCAGCGCAACAGTAGCAAGCAGAAGTACAGACGACGCAGCAACAATTTTATGGCTGAATTTCATCGTGATTCCTTTCCATAACGATAGGGTTATTATTATTAATAAATTTATAGTTATGTTTTGGCACTTCAGCCAGTTAGAGATCACACTTTTATTCGGAGGTTGTGATAATGATTTGATTTATATTGAGATTTTGTGCAACTGCGCGCTTATGGTGTTCGTCCTAAAACTAACGTACAAAGCTGGTGATAATGCTCGGCATTGCCAGAAAACAGTTCCTCGATAATGCTGTGTGTCTGAGTGCCGGATTGGGAGCGTTTGAGCGCTTCACGCACAAGTAGCACCACATGCTGTTCTTTGCTGACACTCGCATGCGCTTGCGGTTGCCATTCCGTGATGGCTTGGGTGAGTGGTGACATCTTCAGTTTTGGGTCACAAGTGGTCAGCTCAAGCATGAGTAATTGGGTGAGATGAGTAAACGCCGGGTGGTGGCGTTCACAGTTTTGTAATCGGTGCAATACGGCCAGCGCAAGCTCAGAACTTTTGATGAATCCTGCATTGTGCGGTAAGCGCACGTTTAAACGCAGTGAAAAATCGACCCGAGTGATGTGTGTGTCCGGAAAAAATGTGAGGCCACACAAGCAGTCGAAAGGAATCCAAAGCGTTTGACCCTTTTCCACGGCATACTCATGCTTTCCGAGTCGAAAGAGTAACAAACCTTGCTCAACGCGGATCAGGCTGTGTTTTAGCGCACGTTTCCGAGCCGATACCTCAAGGTAAGGATAGTGGCGCGTTTCAGACTGAATAGCGTAGTTCATAAGATGCCTCGGGAATTTTAAGGGCGCTAAGATTAACGCTTATCGCAGAAAAAGCCAATTCCCGTGATTGGGGTAAATAAAGGGATACATAATTCTGGTCTGACCTTAGACATCCTTGCTGATAGCAGGGCTAACTATGCGTAGAATAGGCCCGTTTTTTATCTGATGTACAAACCTATGACTTCAACAACTGATCCTTATATTGATATTCGTCCTTACAATGATGACGAGATCCCCGCAGCGCTCTCTCGTCTCATCAACGACCAAGAGTTTATTTCAGCGATTTTGAAACATCGCTTCAAACACCATTCTGCTTGGTTGCGTGCTTTGATGGCACCGCTGGTTAAGTTTTACCTAAAGCGTAAATGGGCGAAGTTGGACAGCGTCGAAGCGATCCAACTTGAGGTAAAAAAATACCTAGACCAAACCTTAGAGCAGACCACGAAAGGGGTGAGCTACAGTGGCTTGGATAAGTTGGATAAAGAACAGGCCTACTTATTTATTTGTAACCACCGTGATATCGCGATGGATCCAGCCTTAGTCAACTACGGACTGCATATGGCAGGTCATCGTACCGTACGGATTGCGATTGGCGATAACCTCTTGAAAAAGCCTTGTGCGACCGAGCTGATGCGTTTGAACAAAAGCTTTATTGTGAAACGCTCGGCAAAAGGTCCAAGAGAAATGATGAAAGCTCTCGGTACGCTGTCGGCTTACATCAAGCATTCGCTGGAGACGGGCCACTCCATTTGGATCGCTCAAAAAGAGGGGCGTGCCAAAGATGGTAATGACCAAACCGATCCGGCTATCTTAAAAATGTTCCACGTTGAAGGACGTCGTCAAAAAATGGAATTTGCCGATTATGTTCGTTCACTCAATCTGGTTCCGGTTTCGATTTCCTATGAGAACGATCCTTGTGACATCGCAAAAGCGCGCGAGCTGTATGAGAAAGCGACACAAGGCAGTTATGAAAAAGGTGAATTTGAAGATATCGAAAGCATCATCCAAGGCATTGTGGGTGATAAAGGCCGTGTGCATGTCGCGTTTGGTGATGTCATTACCCAGCCATTTGAGACACCAGAAGCTCTGGCGCAAGAGATTGACCGACAGATCCACCAGAACTATGTGCTGTTCCCAATCAATCGCTTAGCGGCTGGCCAAGACGATAAAGACATTACGCCAGAAGTGCGCGCAGTGTTACAGGCAAAATTGGCACAGTTGCCTGAGCCAGCTCATCGCTATTTGTTGGATGCTTACGCCAATCCCGTACGTAATCATATCTAATGAATTCCCCCGCTTAAGCAAAAGAGGAGCTCAATCGGCTCCTCTTTTGCTTTTTCTATTTTAGCGAGCGACAGCGCCGCCGAGTGTGAGTTTGCTTGGCCATTTACTGATTTGGTTACCCCCTAAGTAAATATTGCCCTTAACCGTCATGGTGTCTGGGAAGCGAGTGATTTGTGAGCCGCCAATGAAGAGATGTCCTTCAATCACTATGCCTTCTGGCAAGTCAGTGAGCGGTGTGCGGATCACACTGAGATCTCCTTTTACTGTCATTCGTGCTGGTAGGGTGGTTAATGGCGTGTCAGTAAAGTTGAGATAACCGCCTACCTTTACACCGGATGGCCACGATTGAATTTTGGTTCCGAGTAAGTTGGCGTAGCCTTTGATGCTTGTGCCCCGTGGTACTTTTTCCAGCGAACTGTTTGAGGCATCCAAGCTGCCCTCTATGATGGTGCCTTTCGGTAGCGATTTGATCGCAGTTTTAGCGATATTCAAATTCCCTTTGGTCGTGAAGTTTTCCGGCAAGGAAGTGTAGGGCTTGCCGCGCAGATCAAGGTTACCGTAATTGTCGAGATGGTTGAGCACCATGTAGAGATCCAAAGCCATCGCATGTGTGCAACCCGCGATAAGCGACAATGAAAGGGCAATAACACGAAGCATCATGGCGAAGCGTTTATCCTGTGTGGCGAGTTTTGTCAGTATAAAGGGTATCGGCGGCAGTGGAGTAGGCTTTATGGCTTTTCCTATTTATTCCCTTCCTACTTGAAGCTGCAGCGTCAAGTCGTTGGGGATATTGGATTGGCGTCGACGAGGGAGTGAGAAAAGAAAAGCGGGCTTGAGCCCGCTCGATGTGATGAGGTGAAGATTAGCGTGCAAGCGCCCGTGTTTTCAGTTCGAAAATCAGTTTTTCAGCACTCACTTCAAATTTAAAACGAGCGTGCAGTTCTGTCGCGTTATCTGCAACGGGAGCCACTTCATACTCAACATTCGCACAAACTTGCTTGGCTAAGCTAATGTATTCCGCCAGCTTGCCTTCTAAATGCGCTTTATCCGAACCAAACAGAGAAACTTCTGCGACATCATCACCTTCGCGAATAATAAAACCGATTTCGCCAGCGCAGCCACACGCTTCACATACTTCATTTTCTACACAAGTTTGGTTATTCATATCCTAATCCTCTCACGACTTAATTTACTTACTCATAATGGGGCCATTTTAGTCCTCTCTTTAGGCTTATGCCACAAAAATGGTCTGCTACTTAGGATATAAAATGAAGAAGGAAATACAGGGAAATAAAAGTACAAAGCGCGATCATCTGGTGGGAGAGAGTAGGGACTTCTGTGATCTTCTCCGGTAATTTGGCGTTCCAAGTGTCGGAAAATTGTCAGAATTTCGACCAGTTCATTGTCACACTCAATAGATTGTTGGATTATTTGCTTACCAAAATATGATTTATTGCGGTTACCTAGCCAACAGCGGTTTATACAAGTGACCTTGTTCAAAAAAGTAACAAAGGTTTATGCAAATGTAAGAACTTACCGTTTGGCTGTCTAGTATTGAATAGGTGAGTCAAACCGTAGTAGTGAGTTCACTCCATCGTAGTGTTTGCCCCTGATCATTTTAATGATAATTATCGTGCTGCTGACTTGTTAAGCAGACAAAGATTTGACGTTAGAAAAGAGCCTGACCATGCCTAAGCGTAGTAAAGAAGATACTGAAGTGACGATTCAGACCATTATGGATGCGGTTGTCGACCAGTTGCTTCGACTGGGTTATGACAAAATGTCTTACACCACTCTCAGCCAGCAAACTGGGGTATCCCGAACTGGGATCAGCCACCATTTCCCGAAGAAAACCGATTTCGCCTCTGCGTTAGACGGCCGCATATTTAAAATGTTTATGGAATACCTCGATTTTGAACACGACATGGAGGCATTTCGTGACAGTTGGCTAAAAGCCATGGAGAAATCTGAATTTGTGGCCATTTTGCGCCTGCTGTTTCACCACATTGTGACAGCGGAGCGTGCACATGATTTTGCTCATAAAGGGGTTAATCGCCTCTATAAATTGACGGAAGAGAAATTCGGACAAGAGAGCCAAAAAGAAGTGGAATGGTTGCTGGGGCACTCGTTAGTCAGCATGGTGAATTGATTCTTCACCTTCTGCCTACTTCATCAGTAAAAGCTCTGCACCTAAGCGCAACGGTTAGGTACAGAGCTTTTGGTCTATGGGAATAGGGGATAGACAAGCCCTAAAGGTAATGAAACCGACTTGAGAGACACCTCAAGCCGGATAAACCATTGGGAAATCACGAGTAGGATGGGCGGCAACCAGCGCTTGATAGCCGTAAACCTGCTCAATTCTTTCTGCCGTCAGCGCCTGCCAAGGTGCCGCATCACATACAATTTTGCCTTGATGAAGCAGGATCAGGCGATCTGAGTACTGCGCGGCAAGGTTTAAATCATGCAACACAACGACGACGGCACATTGTTCTTCATCGGCTAACTGACGCGCGAGTTGCAGCGTGTTGTGTTGATGAGCGAGATCGAGTGCTGATGTCGGCTCATCCAGCATCAAAATACGCTGTTGACCGGCTTGGTGCAGTTGAGTGAGTACTCGCGCGAGATGTAAGCGCTGCTTTTCACCTCCAGAAAGAGAAGGGTAAAGACTGGCTGCGAGGTGTAACACATCGGTTTTGAGCATGTAATGACGGGCGACACGTTCTACTTCTTTACGCGGTAGATTGAGTGGAATAGCCCCAAGTTCAACCACTTCTTGCGCGGTAAAAGGAAAAGTCAATGAGCTCTGCTGGGGCAAAATGCCCAAATGGTTAGCCAGTTTTTCGGCAGGCCACTGCGATGCTGGAACACCAAAATAATCGAGTTTGCCTGCTCCGCTCATTTCACCGCAGAGCAGCTTCAGCAAGGTACTTTTCCCGGCTCCGTTAGGGCCGAGTAAGGCTGCGACTTCGCCACAGCGCAAGGTGATATCCACATGGTCGAGCACTTGGCGAGAACCGTAGGTGACACAAAGATCCCTGCCTTGAATTGCAATAGTCTGCATCAGAATATTCGGCCTTTTTGTTGGAATAGGAGATACAAGAAGAAGGGGGCACCGACCAGTGCGGTGACAATGCCAATTGGCAATTCAGCGGGCGCAACCGCAACCCGAGCGACCATATCGGCAAGGGTGAGCATCAATGCACCAAGTAGGGTGGAGACTGGCACTAGGTTACGATGATCGGGACCCACCAACATGCGACCAATATGGGGCACCACAAGCCCCACAAAACCGATCATACCCGCGGCACTTACCGCAACCCCGACGCCTACCGCCGAAAGCAGAATCATTTCTCTTTTGAGTTTTTGTACTGGAACACCAAGATGGCGCGCTTCCGCCTCTCCAAGCAATAAGGCATTGAGTGCCATCGATCGCCAATGGAAATAGGCAAATAGTATGATTAGAGTGACACTGCACAGCACAATGCTGGAGGTCGTCGCACCTGCCACGGAACCCATGGACCATAGGGTTAAGTCGCGCAGCATTTGATCGCTCGCGAGATAATTAAGATAACCAATACCTGCGCCTGCAAGAGCCGAAATGGCCACCCCAGCCAGCAGCATGATAGTCACCGACGTCCCAAATTTAGAGGTGCCAAGACGATAAACCAATACGGTTGTCAGCGCGCCACCGATGAAAGCCGCGATAGGCAGCACCAAGCTATTCACCCAAGGCAGGCTTGACACTACATCACTGAGCAACACGATGGCGAGCGCCGCACCAAGAGAGGCACCCGAGGAGACGCCAATGATGCCAGGCTCAGCTAACGGGTTGCGAAATAGCCCCTGCATAGCGGTGCCGCATAGCGCGAGAATCGCCCCAACCAACAAACAAAGGAGCGTGCGTGGTAAGCGAATGTCGTGGATGACGAGGTGAATCGCATTCGTGAGTTGCTCGGAGCGAAAAAGCAGGCTTTGAATACTGTCAGAGATGGTGATGTTCATCGGTCCGACAGTGATGGAATACAGCCCTGCAAAGAAGACCGCCAGAGTCAGGCAACTGACGGTCACAGCAAAAGGAAATCGTCTTAACACTGGGAGTGGCCTCAGGGGTACAGCAGAGCTTGAATACGCTGCGCTTCTTGCAGACTTTTCAGACCTAAGCCGCCGACTAAGGCGTGGCCATCAATCGCGACAATATTCTTGTTTTGTCCTGCTGGTGTTGCCGCGAGCATAGGCACGGCATTCAACACAGCATCAGCACCCCCCAGTTTTTCTAGGCTGCGACCACTGACCAGCACCATGTCAGGTTGCATCTCAATCATGGATTCCATGGACAGCGGTTTATACGAAGTAATGGAAGGAGAGGCAGGATTATGAGCACCGATTAGACCAATAATGGTATCGGGGACGGTATCGCTACCCGCTACGTTGGCCGCACGACCTTCATGCAGTAATAAAAACAGCACTTTCTTAGGTTTTTCCGGACGCATAGCTTGCAACGCATTGAGCTGCTGCTGAACGTTATCTTTCAGCTTTTGAGCGTGTTGTTCGGTGTGGGTGATTTGGGCAATTTGGTCAATACGTGTTAACAAGCCTTGCGGCGTCGAATCACTGTTGATCACATTGACTTGGATACCGGAACTGCGCAGTTGCTGTAATGCAGTATCGGGTCCCATTTCATCTGAACCAATCAGGTGGGTTGGCTCAAGAGTTAACAAGCCTTCAGCGGCTAAGCGGCGGTGATAGCCGACGGTAGGTAAATTGAGAGAGCTTGGTACTTCGCTTGTGACATCGACCGCCACCAATTGCTGCTCAGCACCCAGTGCCAGAATCAGTTCAGTCACTGCACTTCCTGCACTGACGATCCGTTCTTGAGCGAAACTGATGCCTGAGGTGCAGCAGGCCAGTAATAAAGCCAATGATTGAGTGATTTTCATCTTGTTTCCATTAAGAGTGAGAAGGTTCAGTTAATAACTGGGTGGCTTGAATGCCGTTTTCTTGTAAAAAGCTCAACAGTTTGACTAATTGTTGAACCTCAGCCCCTTGATCGGCGGCGATGACTACCGGACGCTTATCCACTTGTACAGACTCTAAAAGCGCCAACGAGAAGTTATGCCAGTCGAGGTAGGGCTTACCATCAATCGCCCAATAAGGTTCGTTAGCTAAGATATTGACGGTGATAGATTCTTTATTCACTTCATTCACTACGGGTGAATCGGTCGTGGGCAGAGCTACTTCCAACGATTCCAAGCGTACTGACGCGGTCAGCAGCAAAAACACCATCACGATAAAGATGATATCAAGTAGCGGAGTGAGATCCGGAGTCAGGCCGAAGTCGTTGTGTTTGGCTGAGGACTTGATCATAGGTTTTCCGTTGTGGCCTCTTGCGGTGTCACGACTGTCAGTGAAGCGTCGGCGTGCAGTGTCATGCCTTCTAGCCACAGGTTCACGTAGTTCAGGGTATGTTCCAGTTTAGCCATAGTGCGATCCGCCCACAGGTTGAGCAATTGGGCCCCCGCAACTGCCGGAACGGCAATCAGTAGACCGGCTGCCGTGGTGTACATTGCAACCCCTAAACCATCGGCTAACACATTGGGGGTAATACTTCCGGTCGTGGCGGCCACCCCTTTAAACATTTCAATCAGGCCAAGTACGGTACCCAACAGACCGAGTAAAGGGCTGATCACACCAATCAAAGTCAAGAGACGCAACCCCGAGTTAAACTGGTGACGCTGCTCCTGTAGCCAAATGCCCGCCGCATCTTCGCGCAGTGATTTATCAAATTGGTGATGGGCCAAAAGCATCGCCACTCCGCGATACAGCACCGGACGCTTACTCGCGAAATGCTCTGTAAGTTCAGCCAGTTGCTTTGAATTTTTTGGGGAGGTAGCTTGCAAAGCTTGACGAATCGCTCCTTTACCTACGGTTAAACTGAGCAGCACTTGAAATAGGCGCTCCGCGAGCAGCATTACCGTTAATGCTGAGCAAATGAAAAGTGGCCAAGCCATCAGGCCTAGCTGTTGTTGGAGTTGTTGTAACGATTCCATTAGCCTTCCAATTTAAAACGAATAGGGATATGAATTCGGTGAGCTACGGGCACACCGTCAAGAATATGTGGAGAAAATTTCCACTGTTTAATGGCTTCGAGCGCCGATTGATCTAGGGCTTCTGTGCCGGATGAAGAGAGCAATTGCTGCTTGATTTGATTACCTTGCGCATCCAGCCAAATTTCATACATCACTGTGCCTTCGATCCCGCGCTTACGAGCAATACGTGGATAACGTGGTTGAACTTGCGCGCTCACTAAAGCGGGCTTATCCACCAAAATAGGTTGACTTGTGATGCCTTGGCTAGCCGCCGTGGGCTGGCTCGGTTGCTGGTTAGGCGTTGGCGCAGGCTTTTGTGCGGTTTCAGCGGTACGCTCTACCTTCTCCGGTTGCGGCTTCGCTACCGATTTCGATGGGACTTGCTCAGCCGGTACGGGTTTTTTCACGGTTTGAGGTTTAGGTTTGTGCGGCTCCACCTTCGGCTTAGCAGGCGGAGTTTTTACGACTTCTTGTACTGGTGTCGGCTTGACCGATTCCGGTTTTGATTGTTCTGTTTGGGTTTGCTCTGGTTGAGCGGGCACGACTTTAGGCATCGAAACCATATTGATCGAAACCGATTGAGTTGGGTTTCCAGCAGGCATTGCAAACACCTGTGCTTCATCTGTCGTGATAAGCAATAGCGCGTGAAAAGCTAGGGAAAGCCCTCCCGCAATGACATATCTGTTCAGATTCACGTCCTTCTCCCTCACGATGATCAGCGATATTGCTCCTGTCTCTCTGAAAACTCAGCAAGTGGCAGGCTGATCAAACTGGCTATTTCAATTCATGCAGACTAACGGATATGGATAAATCCATACGTGATTAGCCTTAGTGGGCAAATATTATTGCTCAGCATCTTAATAATAGCAATTATCAATTGCATTATCATTAGCGTCAATTTATGATTTTGATCGTATGAGATGAAGAGAAGCGCAGCCCTTGTTGTATGGGGATTGGCTTGAGAAATGAGAATGTTGATTTTAGATAATTTTGATGAATCTATTTTGGGTGCGAATACGCCAGATCCGCTGCGTTTTGCTTTTCAAAATAAGCATTCAGCCCATGCAGGCGGTATTGCGATGCCTGTACCGAGTCATGAGCAGGCGAACGTGTGGCAACACATCACCCAACAAGTCAGCCAACGTCAACAGGTGCGGTGTCTCTACATCCATGTTCCTTTTTGTCGAGTACGTTGTACTTTCTGTAATTTCTTCCAAAACGCGGCGAGTCGCCAGTTGGTGGATGCGTACTTTGCAGCGTTACTTGAAGAAATCAAACAAAAATCGGCACTGCCTTGGACACAAACTGGCGTCTTTCATGCGGTCTATATTGGCGGGGGGACGCCGACTGAGCTCTCTCCCGAGCAAATCCGGCAGTTGGGCACTGCAATCCGTGAGTCGTTTCCATTAACGCCAGATTGTGAAATCACTCTAGAAGGTCGAATTCATCGCTTTAGTGATGAGATGTTTGAAAACGCTCTGGAAGGGGGCTTTAACCGTTTCTCTTTTGGTGTGCAGAGTTTTAATACTCAGGTTCGCCGCCGAGCCAAACGACTGGATGATCGTGAGGTGGTGATGGAGCGAATTGCTTCGTTGGCCGCGACCCAACAAGCGCCGATTGTGATTGATCTACTCTACGGCTTACCCTACCAAACGGCGCAAGTGTTCGAGCAAGACCTGCAAGATTTTATGCAGACTGGAGCACAAGGGGTTGATTTATACCAGCTCGTCGTTGGCGGTAGTGCCCCTATGCTCAATCTGGTTGAAAAAGGCAAATTACCCCCACCGGCTACTACGCCAGATAAAGCCTCCTTGTACCAAATCGGGGTGGAATTTATGGCAAAGCACCATCTGCGTCCATTGAGCGTAAACCACTGGACTCGCGACAACCGCGAGCGCAGTCTTTATAACAGTTTGGCCAAAACCTATGCTGAAGTGCTCCCGATTGGTTGTGGCGCGGGCGGGAATATGGGCGGTTACTCACTGATGCAACATCGCCAGCTCGATACTTACCTTGACGCGATGAAAAATGGTCAACCGCTTGTCGCCATGATGGCTCGCCAACATGAATATGAACCCCTGTTTGCCGCCTTGAAAGCCGGATTTGACTCGGGCGTCATCGCCAAACAGCGTTTACCTAAATTTTATCACCACCAAACCTTTGACTGGTTAATGCCACTCTTTTTACGCTGGCAACAAATCGGTCTGGTTGAGGTGGAGCAAGACTATCTCACTCTGACTACAGCCGGGCGTTTCTGGTCGGTAAGCCTTGCGCAGGCGTGTATTCAGGTACTTATTCATTCGTACAAATATCAACAGCAGCGTATCGCATAAGCATAACTAGACTGGAAAAAATAATGGAATCATTACAACAGCAAGTCGCTCAACTGCTTGAGCAGCAACCCACTTTATTACCTGCCGCCATGGCTGAGCAACTCAATGTCACTGAGTTTGACATCGTGCATGCTCTTCCTGAAGAGATGGTCGCGGTGGTGGATGGCTCTCATGCGCAAACCATTTTAGAAAGTCTGCCAGAATGGGGCCCTGTCACCACGATCATGACCATTGCGGGTTCTATTTTTGAAGTCAAAGCGCCTTTTCCAAAAGGGAAAGTTGCACGGGGTTACTACAATTTAATGGGTCGTGATGGGGAACTGCATGGCCATTTGAAACTCGAAAATATTAGCCATGTGGCTTTAGTCAGTAAGCCATTTATGGGACGCGAGAGCCACTACTTCGGCTTCTTTACCGCTCAAGGTGAAAACGCGTTCAAAATCTATCTGGGACGTGATGAGAAACGCGAATTGATCCCAGAGCAAGTCGCACGCTTTAAAGCAATGCAGCAACAACACAAACAATAATAAACCATCGTTGAGGAGAAAGAGATGGATCAGCAAGTTAAGCAAGAGCGTTTGCAGGGTCGTTTAGAGCCAGAAATCAAAGAGTTCCGTCAAGAACGTAAAACGCTGCAACTGGCGACTGTCGATGCGCAAGGTCGTCCGAAT
>NZ_WPDC01000079.1:0-14825 GCF_035615595.1 Vibrio sp. R-1
ATCGTAAACGGGTGACTCTCGACGCGACTGCAAAAGCGGTTGGATTTCCAACGAACGATACAGCGGCCACAATGCCGGATCGCGGGAAAAAAACTTCGCTTTTACGGCGAAGTAATGTTGCTCGAAACGCGGATTAAGCTGGTTGGCAGACAGCGCCAACCAGCGATCAGATAACACATGACTCATGATTGAACACCTTAATTAACGCAGTTTAAATTTGCCTACTAGCTGTTCTAATTCATGATTCGAGTGAGAAAGCGATTCTGTCGCGCCTACGGTCTGTCTTCCGCTGACCACAAGAGACTCGACTATCTCACGGATGGAGAGCATGTTACGGCTAAGCTCTGCGGCCACCGTACTTTGCTGCTCTGTCGCCGCCGCAATTTGTGTGCTGAGATCATCAATGTCGCTCACCGATGCACTCATCATATTCAGGCTGCCTGACACTTCAGAGGTTTTATCCGCCGTCGTTTGACACTGCTGCTTAGTACGCTCCATTGCACCCACGACGCTGTCGGTACCTTCCAGCAATTTCGTCAACATATCGGATATTTCCGTGGTGCTATTTTGCGTTCTTGCCGCTAAGGCACGCACCTCATCGGCCACCACCGCAAAACCACGACCTTGTTCTCCCGCTCGCGCCGCTTCAATGGCAGCGTTTAAAGCCAGCAGGTTCGTTTGTTCTGAGATTGCGCCAATCACACTCAACACTTCGCTGATTTTGTTTGCATCGCGATTCATGTTAGAGATGCTTTCTGACATATTTTCCACATCGTTGACCAGAGAAGTCACCGTAGATACGGCATTATTCACAATCACCAAAGATTGCTGCGCTTCTTTGCTCGCGGCTTCTGTGATCTGATTTGATTGCGTGACGCTTTCCGCAACCGTGCGCGCACTCTCGCTCATTTGCGTGATCGCAGTAACCACCTGATCGGTTTCGGAAGAGTGAGAAATCAACATCTGTTCGTTCTCTTTCGCCGTCTGGCTTAACTGCTCAATGCTGCTTGAGATGATCTGAGTTGCATCGGAAATCTGCAGCATCATGTTTTGTAAATTACCTGAAAAACGGTTGAAGCCTTCACTGATCTGCGCCAAGTCATCATTACCATTCACTTCTAAGCGACGAGTTAAATCCCCGCTGCCTTGAGCCAAATCCAAAACCGCGACTTTCAAACGCAGCAAAGGTTTATAGATTTGATTGATAATGAAGATAATCACCCCAACGCTGATCCCGATAAGTACTATCCCAGTTGTGATCGCATTCGCTACGGCGACATCGACATCCGCTAATGCGGTGGCTTTATCAACAAACACCATCAAGGTCCAGTACATATCATCGGTTAGATTGACGCGTTTGTAGTAACCATCAAATTCAA
Organism: Vibrio sp. R-1; assembly: GCF_035615595.1. Classification (NCBI taxonomy): domain Bacteria; kingdom Pseudomonadati; phylum Pseudomonadota; class Gammaproteobacteria; order Vibrionales; family Vibrionaceae; genus Vibrio; species Vibrio sp. R-1. The sequence continues at coordinate 1,380 of NZ_WPDC01000079.1, forward strand.
TCCCTAGGTACGGGAACGAAAGATGCCCACTCTCTTGACGGTGAAACCCAGCTTCCATTTCGCGAAACGATGGGCTGACTTGGGAAGGGGTGCGGCCAATATCGTTAGGATCATCACTGGCAAAAAACACCGCATTTTTATCGGTCAGTGTCGCTGCGCCTCCGGCAAAACGCATGTTACTCACTTGAGTGATGATGTCATCAAGCTGGAAGTCACCCAGCAAAGCCCCCACAAATTGGCCTTGATGAAGAATCGGGCTCACCGCACTGATCACTTTTTTGCCAGTGACTTGATCTTGATAAATCTCAGTCAAAAATGGGCTACGACGACTTTTGGCCTGTTGATACCAGTCACGGTCAGTAAATTTAAACCGATTTGTCGTCACTCCCCCCTCTTTGTCCATCGACATATAAGAGCGACCATCTTCGTAGGCCGCAATCACATTGGTGATCTGCGCCGCTTCCGCCAAAAGTCGTACTTTATTGAGGTTATCGGTATCCGATAACTCTGGAGTAAACAAGTTCGCACCACGAGATACGGCCTCGTAACGACTTTTCACCCAAAACTCGAGTTCTGACACATGGTAATTGAGCTTGTTTTGCGTTTCGGTCGTTAATGAATCAATCATCTCTCGTTTGAGAGAGAGCATATTAATCGTACCTAACACCATCAGCGATATGGTCACTAAAATGACCACACTGGCGTATATTCTTCCTTTGAATCCTAGAGTCATGACTCCCCCTGCCGTTTTCATGCATGTGATTGCGGTTCCTCTTCAGGTGGGGTCGAGTCTTAGAGTAATAGAATGAAATGACACGAGAGCCACCTAGCCAACCTTTAAAAGTTGGTGCATAGATTCAAGATATGCAAGCTCTATCACAGAAATATCCAGCGCTTTGAAGGTCAATTTCAAATTAAAACCATGAATATCAATAAGATTATCATTTGTGAATTTTATGCGATGAGGGCGTCGGTCAGCTTTAGCCATTCTCTTTCGAGGCCTTTTCCTAACTTCTTAAGGTTAAGGGATTAGCATTACTTTTTTATCACTGGTTCCATTCTCCAGCATCATTTTAATCTCTAAAAATAGAGCACTTGTTTAGATTCCGTTATTAAAGCATTGGTAATTGTTGATAGTACTCGAGAACGGATTCCTACATGTTGCCAGTACAAAGGCGCATATAATGCGGTATTTGGGGCTAGATCGATTAACTGCCCGGTTTCAAGCTTATCACCTAAAAAACCCTCCAAAGTTACACACCAGCCCATTTCCAATAATGCCGCTTCAACAATTCCTGTTGCACTAGGCAGATAATGGACATGTCTAGGCAGAACCTCCTGTCCAGTGATGGTTCTAATAAATCGACGTTGTAAAAAGTCTTTGTGATCATAATCAATCATTGGCGCATTTTGGAATGCTTCTACATTTAGACCATGGCGAAAATAGCGTTCAAATAAAGCAGGTGTAGCTACAGCAACGTAACGCATTTTTCCTAATTCATGCACCACACAACCTTGCAATGGTCTTGCCTCACAAGTTAACGCACCAATAACATGTCCGTTTTTGAGATACTCCAAAGTAAAGTCTTCATTGTCTACACGAATATCAAACTGATAATTATATGTTCGACAAAGCGGAGCTAAAGCTTTAAGTAGCCATGTTGACAAAGAGTCTTCATTCACTGCGATCGAGAATGTACTCGAATGAATATTGCTACGTGCATCAGGTAACAAATCTGCTGTCACCTCAGATTCAAGTAATGCCATCTGCTGAACTCGACTCAGTAATTGCTCCCCTGATGGAGTCGGTTTACAAGGAAACTGCCTAACAACTAACAGCTGCCCCATTTTATCTTCTAATTGCTTTATACGCTGTGAAATTGCCGAAGGTGTGACTGATAGTCTCTTAGCCGCTCGGTCAAAACTGCCTTCTTCAATAACCGCAATAAAAGCGACGACTTGAGGAGATAACAAACTCATAAGCAAACCATTTAAATTATCTAAAGTTAGGTTAGATTATATCAATTTTCTTAATTAGACATACTTCTTATACTCAACTACGAAGAAATAAATCCATAGGAGAATGTATGTTTAGTGCTTCAACAATTACGGGATTTACAACCAGTGCTGGATTATTGGTTTGTATTGGGTCACAAAATGCGTTTGTACTCAAACAAGGACTCTTACGCAATCATCTCTTTACAATAGCAACTATTTGTATAGTGAGTGACATTGTACTGATTTGTGCTGGAGTGGCAGGTATCGATAAGCTAATCAAGTATTGGCCTGACTTAATAGAGATTATTCGTTACGGTGGAGCGGCTTTCTTAGCTTTGGCATCTTTCACCTCAGCTAAACAGGCATGGTATGGCAATAGTCTATTAAAGCCTGCAGGCGATGATCACATGCAACTCAAAAAGGTTGTACTCGCTTGTCTAGGTTTTACTTGGCTCAATCCGTATGTCTATATTGATACTGTTTTTATGATTGGAAGTTTATCAATACCGTATTCTGGAATTGATAAATGGCAATTTGCGATTGGAGCTTCTTTGGCTAGCGTTTTATGGTTTACTTCAATCATTTATGGTTCGAGATTTTTGTTACCTCTTTTCCGAAGTGCACGGGCATGGCGCATTTTGGATGCCCTAATCGCACTAACTATGGTTTATCTGATGTTGATGTTGTTGAAAGCTCCACTTGTATAGCTCGCCTTTTAGTGACGAAGTATTATCACTTAGGCACTACTTACTTTTTATACCTAGTGCGTCATCCTCCAAAAACTAATGCATAAAGAGATATTACTGATTACATTTTTCTGAATCTAATCATCATCGGATAGAGTTTTCCAAAATAAGGCGTTAGCCGATTGAACTCTGCTAACGCCTTAAATTATGAAAGCATTCTGTTGTTATGCTGAAGGATTACGCTTCATCCATATCGCAATCGGTACAACTTTGCAGCGCAATTTCGTGTTCAAACACAATTGCGCCATTACCTTCTGCCACAAGTTCTGCGATTTCATCCGCGACTTCTTGCTCATCTTCCGCTTCTACTTGATTTGCCAGTTCTTCTTCTGAGTAACCGTAGAAGTTCAGTAATAAGTAATCGCGCGCTTCTTCTTTAGTACAAGTCACGTTCACGGAAAGATCTGGCTCAACGTTGTCTTGTGCAATCAGCTCTGCCACTTGTGCTAATACATCCTCTTTCATCGCCGCCGTTAACCAGCCTAAATCCGTACTAACGGTGGTTTTTTTACAGTCAAAACAAGGCAGTTGATGAAAGTAATATTGAAAATTGGTCATAGGTCATGTCTTCTTTCAGAGTAAGTAGCCAGATTATGCGCGATTTCTCGCAAATTACTATCTCAATAGTCATGGAACGGTAGGATCAGATATACCCAAACGGCTTGGAGTTACAGGTAGGCGGAAAGTAAGTGAATCCCTACGAGCATAGGCAAACTATATGATTGGGGTGAAGGAATGTAGCCAACACCGCAACAGCTTCAAGTAAGAAGGACATAGGGAAAGATAATGCTGAATAAAGCGAGACAAAGCCACTTCATAATAAAATGCACAGATCATCACTTGACCTTCCCCTAGGGTAAAACTTTAAAGTGCGACTAAGTTTTTCATTCAAGGCACACAATGCGTTTTTCTTCTGTTCGCATCTTCTGGATCGCTCTTATCAGCCTGTTTGCCATGCTGAGTTCCAGTATTGCTTCAAGCGCGCCTTTAATGACTTGGCCAATGATCAGTGCCTCCACTTACCAATCCGAAGCTGAAGCGCCTTCCGGTTGCGTGATGATGGATGCAAGCAAAATGTCTCCCACCATGCAGATGAACCACACCTCAATGGAGATAAGTTCAAACCATTGCACGAGTGATAGTCCCACCATACATAATTGTTGTAGCGCCGCATGCGTGAGTGTGTTGGCGCTTTTATCGCAAACCACCTATCGCCTACCTACAGAATACCAACTGGCTTTGATTCCCTATGAATCCACAAAATCCGTGATTCAAAGGCAGCAATCCCTCTATCGACCGCCAATCGCTTAACTCAATCACCAACTCTGCTTGTCACTGCTCCCCTGTGAAACGTGATGTGTATTTTCACGCCATAATTTAAACAACTGATCAAAACAAAACCCGAACAAGGAACCTAACCATGATAAAAAAAACACTGCTTGTGATAGCACTGACTTTTACTGTCACCACAGCATTGGCGCACTCGATGGATCACTCAAAAATGGATCACGGGGCGATGCCGATGGATCATTCTCAAATGATGGGTATGGAAGGCATGTCTGATGTAGGCATGCCCGCACCGGGGGCGAAAGCAAACAAAGTGGTGCACGTCATTTTGAGTGATGACATGAAGATCACATTCAAAAAAGACGTCACCATTGAGCCTAACGATGTGGTTCAGTTTGTGGTGATGAACACAGGCAAAATCGATCACGAATTTTCGATTGGCTCCGCCGTGGAGCAACTGAAACACCGTGAAATGATGCGTCAAATGGGTAACCATGAACACGACAGCGGCAGCACAGTCACCGTAAAACCCGGCAAAACCAAAGAGCTGCTGTGGCATTTCCAAGGTGATAACAAGGTGGAATTTGCTTGTAACATCCCCGGCCACGCTGAAGCGGGAATGGTGAAAAGCATCGAGTTATAACCGATTGATCTCAATCCATATCGGCAATGATTAATCCACTATTGGCAGCAAAGGAGAGTGTAAAAACAGACTTTGCTGCCAACTTCCCTCCTATTCCCTATTTGTTGACACCCAAATTACAAATCTTGTGATGAAGCGGCTACTATTGGCATGAACCCAATTCTAAGTATTTAAATCATGACGTTGCTGCTGACTCACCGCTGGTTAAGCCTCTTACTGTGTAGCTTATGGGCAGTGCCCGCACTGGCCAGTATTGACCTGCCTGAAACTCAGCGCTGGTCGATTTTTTATCGCGCAGCACTTGAGCAGCAAAGCACGCCACTTGTGGCGAGCCAAACCCTCAATCAATACCCGTTTGCGCTACTCAGCAGTCACAGTCAATATCCTGATTTTACTCAATATACCTGGCAAGACATCGCAGATTTAGCCGCCACGGCCAAGCAGTGCCAGCCGCGAAACTCCTCTTCGCCGTATTTGGCGAAAGCGGTCGAATTTGAGTTGGCGTTATGTCGCCAAACGCCGCTCGGCGCAGAGTGGTTTCAACGTGTTGCGTGGCAACATCCGGCGGGAGGCAGCTACGCAGATCGCTATATTGAACACTTACCGGATTCAGAACAGGCAAGCTTTGCTTCGACGCATCCAACACGTTTTACTTTGGCGAGCCGCTATCATCCGTTGCATACCTTGTGGCAACGACCGGGCGCTGCGGGGGTAGATGCACTGCTCAACGGTTTTCGCCTTTATCTTGCGCCAAATGATGAACTGTGGCTAAGCAGCGAAGCGGGCTGGCATGTGCTTTCGAGCGTGCAGTGGCGCGCACTCACCGCACCACTGCCATTCACGCTTGAGCCTTATCAAGCGCACAAGCCTTGCGATGAGCGTTACAGCAACCTCTGCTTTAATCAGCGCGTTAGCAGTCATGCGTTGCTGTATAGCGGTTTGGTGATCGGCGTGTTGCTTGCGTTTGGCGCTGCGCTGCGTTCACTTTGGCTGCGCTATCAAGAAGGGCGCGAGCGGCGCTTTATTTTGCAACTGCTGACTCACGAACTGCGCACGCCCATCACCAGTTTAGGGTTTACCGTCGAATCACTACGCGGCCAATTTGATGAGTTATCCCCCAAGGCGCAAGAGAGCTTAGGGCGATTAATGGCCGATCATCAGCGACTAGCACAACTGAGCGAGACCAGTCGCCACTACTTGAGCCCGAGCCACGACACCATGGCGCGCCACCCAGCGCAGTTGAGTGACTTTATCGAGCATTGTATCGAGGGCTTTGAGGTTGAGCTTCATCTTAAACACGACCCAATGCTCGAACTGCCCTATTACTGGCTTGGGCTGTGCATCACCAACTTACTCAGCAATGCCAAGCAGCATGGCGCGCCGCCCATTCGCCTTACGGTGAGCGTGGTTGCACAAACGCTGCGCATTGAAGTGGAAGATTGCGGTGAATTTCCCTCTTTCTACCAACGTCTGTGCAAACGACTTTCGAGGCATCAAGACACTCACTCTCGCCCAAACACAGATAACATGGGCGTTGGCTTACAGTTGGTGCGAAAACTCATCACCCAAATGGGCGGCAAACTGGTTATCCGTCGTCATCCAACCCGTTGTATTTTGGAGCTGCCGCTATGAAGCGTATTTTGCTGATTGAAGATGACACCTTACTCGGCCAAGGTCTGCGCGATTATCTGCATGACCATGGTTATGCATGCGAGTGGGTAACGCAGAGCCAACAGGTCGAAAAGCACTGGTTCAGTACCGATCTGGTGATTTTGGATCGGCAATTGCACGATGGTGACAGCCTGAAACATCTGCCGCACTGGTTGATGCTTAAAGCCCTGCCAGTGATCGTACTGACCGCCAAAATTGAAGTGGAGCAACGAATTGAAGGGCTCAAAGCGGGGGCGAAAGATTATGTGCTCAAGCCCTTTTCCCACCAAGAGTTGCTGGCACGCATCGAAGCGCAACTGCGCCCGCTCGGCAGTAGCTTACTCAGCTACGCGGATATTGTGGTCGATGTGGCTAATCGATCTGTGCTGCATAACCAAACGCCGGTTGAGCTCAAACCGAAAGAGTTTCAACTGCTGCTGATGCTACTGCAAAATCCGGGGCGCGTTTATCACCGTGATGAGCTGCTCAATCTTATTTGGGGTTATCAATATTTCCCAACCACGCGCACCGTGGATAACCACATTTTGCATTTGCGACAAAAACTGCCACAACTGGATATCGAGACCCTGCGCGGCGTGGGTTATCGCCTCAAAGGAGCCTCCGTATGATCTGCGCCTCTTTTCGCAATCACGTTACGCAACTTGGTATGCTCAGCGCGTTAGTAAGCGGCGCCGCGATATCGGAAACGCCGCCAAGCCCCACCCACGCTTGGTTTCGCACCACACCGCTGCAAAGCAGTTACCAGCTATTGGTTGAGGGGCATCCCACGCAAGCGTGGCACGAGCTCATCCACACACTGTCTACCACGCCCGTAGCCGAGCCTTTTTGGCAACCAATTAAAGAGGCCATTCTCAGTCAAACCCAATGCGGACAAGCACTTCCAAGCACATCGCCTAACGATCTCGCGATTGCGGTGACTTTTATTCATAAGTTCAATCAGACCTTCCAAGGCTACCAAGTGAGGCTGAGCGCCGAAAACCTCAGCCAGCCGCTGGCGGTGCGTCTGGCTTCTGCGCAAGGTGCAACCTTGTTAGCAGCAGAGCTTGCGCCTGCCGATTACGCCGAAGTGGAAAGTCGCGATCTGCTTTCGCCGTATGCCGCTGGTGTCTATTGGCTCACTCTGGGCGAGCAGCGCATGGCGCTGCTGATTTCAGCCCCTTCCAGCACACCGTGGATTGAACAATCCAGCACGGCCGATCTCACTATCCATTTCCCCGCCACGCCTTCGGGCTGCGCATCGTCACTGGCTCGTTGGCAATTTTTTGATCAAAACTTTACTCTGCTGCACTCACAAACCGTCAACCGTGATCAGCCTCCTACCCCAACCACAGCCCCTTCTCAAGCCCGCTGGCGTAGCCTCAGCGTTATCCAAAGTGAATACCAAGGCACCATTCGCGTGGAGCAAATGCAGCGCCTGACGATACCGATTGACTAAACCACCTTTCACTTTGTTCAGACAAAAATGGGAAAGACATACTGGTGACAAAACCTATCGATAGACAAGGTTAAATATCTGGGTTACTCGATAGGAGACCGATATGAAATTCACCTTTTCCCCACTGGGGCTACTGCTGCTGGTAAGCGCGCCGAGCTTTGCGTTGACCTTAGAACAGGGCGATCAGCACTGGCAGATTGACCCTGCAACACTTGCCATCAGCCTCAAGCAAGACTCACAAACTTTCGCCATCAACCAAGGCAGCCTACAGATTGACGGGCAGAGGCAACAGGCAACGCAAGTAACCCAAAGCGCCGAGCAAGCCACATGGACACTTAAGCCAAGTGGCGTGCAAGTGTCTGCACAGTTGCAACAAGGGTTGAACATCGATTTTCGCTGGCCAAGTGCTCGTGAGATTGAACGCCAAGCTCCTAAAGCACTGCGCTGGTTTGATCTCAGTGAAGCATCGACCCAAACGCTGTTACTGCCGTTTGACGAAGGAATGCGAGTGCCGACCGATAACCCGACTTGGACACGTTATTTGATAGACCATCATTCGGGTGCCAATACCACGCAAGATCTCAAAATGCCGTTCTGGAGCGCGCAGCAGGGCGAACACTTCATCAGCTATCAACTGCTCAACGCCACCAATAACCAGCTGCACTTTAGTGAGCAGCAAAATAAGTTGGACTTACAAGCGGAGCACTGGTTTACCCCGCTGAACCAAAGTGAGCCTTTTAGCGTGCGCATCACCGTGGGCGATGAGATGCTGGCCGGAGCCAAAGCCTATCGCGACTGGCGCGAAGCCGCGGGGCTGCGTGTTTCACTTGCGGAAAAACGCAAGGCAAACCCGCAGATCGAAAAAATGATTGGCGCAAGCCACGTCTATCTGTTCGGGCGTGATTTAATCGCAGCGCAAGATGTGGTGGATTGGTGGGGACTGCGCGATTGGTTTTGGCGCTCAGAGTTTACCCCTTCGCCAGAATTACAAAAGGAATTGGCGAGCCTAAAAAAAGGCCAAGATTGGCTCAATCAGTATCAGAAAAAATTGCTGGTCGGTGAGATAAACCAAGCCTTGAACCAGAAGTTCAGCGCCGACCCATCGTCCATTCAAGCGCAGTACCAAGCCGCGCAGCAGCGCAAAGCGTGGCTGACTGAACACGCTGGCGCATACCTCAAACCAAGCGAACAATGGGGACAAGGGTTAGCGCAACCCATGATCAGCACCCTTCAGCAAGCAGGATTAAGCAAACTCTGGCTAGGTCTTGATAACTGGATGCCAGCCTTTTATCAGCCGCAAGTGGTCGATAGCGCCAAACAAGCCGGCTATTTGATTGGCGTGTATGACTCATACAATACCGCGATTGAAAAAGGCATCAACGACAGTTGGCTGACCGCGCAGCTGCCGGATCGCATGCGCGAAAACTGCGCGATTGAAAAAGCCGATGGCACGTTGCAACTGGGCTTTCGCGGTAACGGCTTTTATCTCAATCCCGCCTGTGAACTCGGTTACGTTAAACAGCGCGTGCAAGATATTCTCCATTTCGGGCGCTTTAACAGCCTGTTTCTCGATGTGGATGGCACCGCCATGGCGCGGGAAGATTACCGCTCGCGCAGCAACGAAACCGCGATGCTGGCCGCCTTTAACAGCCGAATGCAGGATATTGCAAACACGCCGACGCTGATTTTGGGATCGGAAGATGGCAATGCCCTGACCACTCAAGGGCTGGTGTTTGCTCATGGTATGGAAACGGTCGGCTTTGGCTGGACAGACAAAGCGATGAAGAGCGACAAGCAGTCACCTTATTATCTGGGCAACTGGTATCCCGATGAAAAGCCGGATTTTTTCTTTAAATCAGCGCAAGTCAAAGAGCCTTATCGCAGCTTACTGTTTGCCCCAGAGTACAAAGTGCCGCTCTATCAAGTGGTGTTTCATGATGAGCTGATCAGTAGCCACCACTGGCACAGCGACAGTTTGAAGTTTACCAATATCAAAGCCGTGCGTGATTTGCGTGCCATGCTGTTTAACACTCCGGCGATGGTGCATTTAAGCCGCGATGAAACGCATAAAAACTCCGCGCGTATCGAGCAGCTCAAGCACTATCAACAAGGTTTTTTGCCCTTGCATGAGCAGTTGTGGGATAAAGCCTTGGTCGATTTTCGCTGGCTGGATAAGCAAGGCCAAGTGCAACAAACGCGCTTTAGTGATGGCTCGATTCTCAGTGCGAATTTTAGCGCGCAGCCGTTTAAGCTCGCAGGAGGAGAAGTGATCGCGCCGCACAGCCTATTGGCTCAATTGGCGAATGGGCAAACCCATCAATGGCAACCTAAATAGAAATCGTGCGAATAACGCTCAAACGAATAACCATCGCGCGCAAAAACCGCGCGATTGGGCAGTTCAATCAAGGCTGTGACCTTATGGGTTCACAGCCTTGTGATGAAGCGATGAGAAGCTAGCTCAATGGGTAATGCGGCTCAGCATCATAATGAATGACTGCTTGCTTGAGCGCCGCCAAATCCGATGCGCATAAGTACGGCTTGAGCGCCGTAAATTTCTCCGGCGGCCAGTCGTACACTTTCAACGCAAGCAGATCGTCAATCACCTTCGCGTCAAAACGGTACTTCACTAACTGGGCTGGCGATCCAGCCACAATGCTGTAAGGCGCCACATCTTTGGTCACGACACTGTTGGCCGCCACAATCGCCCCTTCACCAATCTTGACACCCGGCATGATCATGGCGCGCATCCCTAACCATGCACCATCACCAATCTCGGTATTCCCTTTTCCTACATAGGCTTGTTCAATCACATCCATAAACGGATAGAGACAGAACCAATCGGCTCTATGGGTATGATTACCGCCCATTAAAATCACGACTTCCGCCCCGATACAAACGTAGTCACCAATCACCAGCTGATCGATTTCCCATAACGGGTCCCAACGTTGGCTAATCTCATCGCCATGTAAATAGCGCACAACCGACGCTTCAAAACCGGCATCCCAGCAATCGCTGTAATAGCTGTGTTTACCTTTGATAATGATGTTTGGATTTTTCACTACTTCATGCAGCAGTTGGACTTTTGACCAATGCTTTTGACTCATATTCCACCTCAAATTCGTGGTATGCAGACGCTTTCTACTTGCTCTATCAAGTAGACCTATTCAGAAAAAATGACACGAATAAGCAAAGTCAATGAATTCGGGGCTGTTTTAATAACGGGATGAGTTTCATGCAAGATCCAAAAATAAGCGGCGGCTAAAGATACCACAGTCTAGGCACACACCCAAAACCAGAGATAAATCACTATTTGTAGCCATACAAATCACCGACAACAAGCTGTACAAATTTTCAACTGTGCCACAATTTTTTGACTTTCATCCCTACACAGCTTGAAGGTGATCAATGATTCTTCACACTTAACATTCACAGTATCAATGTGAGTTTTATGATGCTTCAAAATACCGTAAATAAGAGAGGCATCTTATGAAATCATCGTATCTTGTTCTTTGTGCCACATTCGCGGCAGCAAGTTTTACTAGCAGCGTACAAGCAGAAGCCATTTTGCATGCTTTTAACTGGAAATATGCAGATGTCACTGCGAATGCAGCACAGATCGCCGCCACAGGTTATAAAAAAGTGCTGATCTCACCAGCATTGAAATCCAGCGGTAATGAATGGTGGGCTCGCTACCAACCTCAAGATCTGCGAGTCATTGACTCACCTCTTGGCAACAAAACTGACTTACAAACACTGATCAAAACGCTGCAAGATTACGGTGTTGAAGTATATGCGGATGTGGTGTTTAACCATATGGCAAACGAAAGTTGGAAGCGTAGTGATCTCAATTATCCGGGCAGCGAAGTACTAGCCAGCTACACTAACCAAGCTTATTACTATCAACAACAGAAACTGTTCGGTGATTTGTCGCACAATCTCTTCTCACAAAATGATTTTCATCCTGAAGGTTGTATTACTGATTGGGGCAACCCCGGTCATGTTCAGTATTGGAGGCTATGCGGTGGCGCAGGTGATCGCGGTCTACCAGACTTGGATGCCAACGCTTGGGTCATCAATCAACAGCGAGCCTATTTACAAGCGCTTAAGCAAATGGGTATCAGAGGATTTCGAATTGATGCAGTTAAGCACATGAGTCAATACCACATTGACCAAGTCTTCACACCAGAGATTATTTCGGGCATGCATGTGTTTGGCGAAGTGATCACGAGTGGGGGTCAAGGTGATGGCAGTTATGATGCCTTCCTAGCTCCTTATCTGAATAACACCACACACGCCGCATACGACTTTCCTCTATTTGCCTCCATTCGTGCCGCATTTTCTTATCAAGGTTCGATGAGTCAATTGCATGATCCACAAGCCTATGGACAAGCATTACCAAACGCCCGCGCCATCACGTTTGCGATTACCCATGATATTCCCACTAATGATGGGTTCCGTTATCAGATCCTCAACCCGCAAGATGAGCAACTCGCTTACGCTTATCTACTCGGGAAAGATGGTGGAACACCGCTGATTTATAGTGATGATTTGGCTGATCACGAAGATAAAGATAATGGTCGTTGGGCGAATGTTTGGAATCAACCATCAATGCAACATATGCTGCGCTTCCATAACGCAATGCAAGGTAAAGCTATGGCGGTTATGTATAGCGACTCATGTTTGCTGCTCTTCAAACGGGGTAAAGAAGGTGTCGTTGGTATTAATAAATGTGGTGAGTCAAAAAATGTCACCATAGATACTTATCAGCATGAATTTAACTGGTATCAGACCTATCAAGATACTTTAAGTGACGACCGTTTTAGCGTGAGCAGTCGCTACCATACGTTAACTATCCCAGCACGTGTTGCGCGCATGTGGATGCTGTAACACCATCAAGAGTGATCTCTGATCACTCTTTTTCATTCCCGTTATTTCTCTCAACTCATCGTTAGTTACTTTGACTGCTACTTTTACCTAAATTTACTCAGACAAACTGTTCACAATCTAAGCTAATCGCGCATAATAGCCATGACCTTATAAAACCTGTGGAAATAGATTATGGATAACACAAAAACCTATTCGAAAACCTCGATTGCTCTGCACTGGATAGTTGGTCTGGCCTTTATTGGCGTATTTATCGTCGGAGCCTATCTATCTGACTTACCGCGTGGGCCAGAAAAAATGGAACTGGTGGCGCTGCATAAATCCTTTGGCGTGCTGATCTTGCTGATCGCGCTCGCGCGGGTCTTTTGGCGAATCAAAGAAGGGGCGATTCCGCCAGCCTCTGTGATGCCAGCTTGGCAAGAAAAAGTCGCGAAAGCGGTTCATGGTTTATTGTTGCTCGCCACACTGGCGATGCCACTTTCTGGGATCGCGATGAATATCGGCGGAGGGCGTGCACTGGAAGTGTTTGGTTATACGCTTGTTGCGGCAGGTGAAAAAGTGGTTTGGTTGCAAGAGCTTGGCGCAGCCGTTCACAAAACTGCGCCTCCCATCATTATTGCTATCGTGCTGCTGCACATCGCGGCGGTGCTTAAGCATCAACTGATTGATAAAGATTCCACTATGGCTCGTATGTTAGGCCGTGGTTAATACCCTAGCCTCTCATGTTGTCCATCGTGCCTAGCGGAAATTATTAGGTGCAAGCATAGAAAAAGCCACCAACG
>NZ_WPDC01000080.1:0-14593 GCF_035615595.1 Vibrio sp. R-1
CGCTTTGGCGGATGCGCAGTTAGAGCCTGTCGCAGAATCGGAAGTTGAACCCGAGCTTGATCTGGCAAGCGATCTCGAAGAGGAAGAAGCCTTTACCGAGCTTAATGAGCTTGATTTGCCCGAGTACACCGAAGAGGATGCCTTGGCGGATGCGCAGTTAGAGCCCTCCGTTGAATCAGAAGTTGAGCCAGAGCTCGGTGATGGGACAGAAACGCTAGCACAAGAGACAGAAAGTGATACGCTGGTTGCCGATGAGGATTTACTGACCAGTGTTGAAAGCGCAGTAGACGAGGTTCAGCCTGAACTTTTGGGCGCGACTCAAGATGTGCCACCGACACAATCTTTGGCTAACAAGGCATTTGATGAAGAAGCGCTGCACGATTGGCTGAGTGATAATCCCGATGGTGAAAAACCGTTTAGCTTTGATCGTCCACTTGATGCTAAAACGATTGATAGCGCGGGCATGGATATTGATGCCATGTTGCAAATGGGCGGCGAAGATTGGAATGGTTTCCACCTAACCCAAGATCAGCAAGCGCAGTTGCCGGATGATGTACCTGAGGATGAGCAAGCGATTTGGGCGAGTGAAACACCGGAGCCGCAAGCGAAGCCTGAAAACTGGGGATCGCAAGAGGATTTGCTGGATTTCGACCCACAGCGTGATGGCTACATGACCATCGACGAGCTCATGGCACAGGTAGAATCGGAAGAGCAAGGCTTAAACCCTGATGAAGAGGAGCTTAAGCTTGATGTGGGTCTGGATGAGTTTCCTGATGTGATTGGTGATATTCGAGATATTGATGTGGATAGTGGTGCGGAAGCAGCTGGTAAGCTGGATTTGGCCAAAATCTACATTGAAATGAACGATGAGAAAGGGGCGATTAAACTGCTCGAAGAGGCGATTGTTGACGGCGATGATGAGATTCGCCAACAAGCTAAACGGCTGATCGATGTGCTGAATGGGCGAGTGTAGCTCCCTCTGATTCTCTCGACACTTTAAAAGGCAGCTTAGCTGCCTTTTACTTTTGTGGTGATTAGAAATTTACTGGCAAACTGTTTATACTTCCCGACCCATTTTTATTGAGACAAACAGCATGAGAATCGCGTTAGGTATTGAGTATGACGGGACTCACTACTACGGTTGGCAGCGCCAGAGAGAAGTCAAAAGTGTCCAAGAAGCGTTAGAAAAGGCGCTGAGTAAGATTGCCAACCATCCAGTGGAAGTGCAGTGTGCTGGGCGAACTGATGCGGGGGTACATGGTACTGGGCAAGTGGTGCACTTTGATACCACCGCCGAACGGCAGATGGTCGCTTGGACCATGGGCGCCAACGCGAATTTGCCGAAGGATATTGCAGTACGCTGGGCGATGGCGGTTCCTGATGAATTTCATGCACGATTCAGTGCCACTGCACGCCGTTATCGTTATGTCATTTACAACCATGTTTATCGCCCGGGGATTTTGAATTCTGGTGTCAGCCATTACCACGGCGAGCTGGATGTTGAAAAAATGCAGCAAGCAGGGCAGTACTTGCTGGGGGAAAATGATTTCACCTCATTTCGTGCGGTGCATTGTCAGTCCCGTAGTCCTTGGCGTAACGTCATGCATCTGAATGTGACGCGTCATAGTCGTTATGTGGTGATTGATATTAAAGCGAATGCGTTCGTGCATCATATGGTACGCAATATCACGGGTAGCTTGATAGCCGTCGGGCGTGGTGAGCAGAAGCCAGAGTGGATTCAATGGTTATTGGCACAAAAAGATCGCACCTTAGCGGCGGCGACGGCCAAAGCGGAAGGGCTCTACTTGGTTTCTGTCGATTACCCTGCGCATTTTGGGTTGCCCGAAATGCCAATTGGGCCACTTTTCTTGCCTGATAATTTGAACTAACAGCTAGTAATTGACTCAAAAATAAACAATATTGTGCTTTGGCTAAAGCGTAGAAATAGGTACAACCAGTTTTTTGTCTACAGTTGGCATTTTCTGTGTTTTAATCCACACGCATTTTTTGTCGAATTTATCTCTCCTGCTGATGGCGGGAGATTGAGAGTAAAAGGTCTTCCATGAGTTGGCTCGAAAAGATTTTAGAGAAAAGCAACATCGTCAGTTCACGCAAAGCCTCTATCCCAGAAGGCGTTTGGACTAAATGTACATCGTGTGAACAAGTGCTTTATTACGCGGAGTTGGAGCGTAACCTAGAAGTTTGTCCTAAGTGTGATCATCACATGCGCATGAAAGCACGCCGCCGTTTGGAAACGTTTCTGGATCAAGGTGAGCGTGTTGAGCTGGGTGAAGAGCTCGAGCCACAAGACAAACTGAAATTTAAAGATTCTAAACGCTACAAAGAGCGTCTTGCTGCGGCGCAAAAAGCCAGTGGTGAGAAGGATGCTCTGGTAGTCATGAAAGGTGCCGTGCTTGGTGTTCCTGTCGTGGCGTGTGCCTTTGAGTTCTCTTTTATGGGCGGCTCAATGGGTTCTGTGGTTGGTGCTCGTTTTGTGCGTGCGGTTGAAGCGGCCATTGAACACAACTGCGGATTAATCTGTTTCTCTGCCAGCGGCGGTGCTCGTATGCAAGAGGCATTAATGTCTCTGATGCAAATGGCCAAAACCAGTGCCGCACTAGAGCGTTTATCGGATAAAGGCTTGCCTTTCATTTCCGTGATGACCGACCCAACCATGGGCGGGGTGTCAGCGAGTTTGGCGATGCTGGGCGATATTAATATCGGTGAGCCCAAAGCATTGATCGGTTTTGCTGGTCGTCGCGTTATTGAGCAAACCGTACGTGAAGAGCTTCCGGAAGGTTTCCAACGCAGTGAGTTCCTGCTAGAGCATGGTGCGATTGATATGATCGTTGATCGCCGAGATATGCGTCAGCGTGTCGCTAGCTTACTGGCGAAAATGACTGGCCAAGTGTCTCCTCTCGTAGTTTCTGTGAACGACGCGCCAAATGAAGCGCCTTATGCGGTACCAGAAGCCAATAAAAAAGGGTAAAGTAAGCGCTAACTAAACCAACGGATTCTATGGTTGTACGTTAGATGACTCAAAAGCCTGTTCCTCAAGCCACATCTCCACTCGCGGTGTGGCTTGATTATTTAGCCCACATACACACTTCCGCCATTGATCTCGGCCTAGAACGTGTTCAAGCCGTCGCTCAAAAAGCCAAACTCACCAAACCAGCGCCCACCGTTATCACGGTGGCGGGCACCAATGGTAAAGGTTCCACCTGTGCATTAATGGAAGCGATTCTACTGCAAGCGGGTTATTCCGTTGGCGTGTACAGTTCTCCGCACTTGATTCGCTATAACGAGCGTGTACGCATCAATGGCCAAGATCTTGCCGATGAGATGCACACCCAAGCGTTTGCGCATATTGAGCAAGAGCGAGGTGACATAAGCTTAAGCCTATTTGAATTCGGTACACTCGCCGCTCTTTATCTTTTTGAGCAGCAGAAAGTCGATGTCTTGCTGCTTGAAGTTGGGTTGGGTGGCCGTTTAGATGCGACCAACGTTGTTGATCACGATGTCAGTGTTATCACCAGCTTAGCGCTCGATCATACCGATTGGCTTGGCAATGACATCGCTGTGATTGGTTATGAGAAAGCGGGCATCTTTCGTTCAGGAAAGCCTGCGATTTGTGGGCAGCCTAAGCCACCCGCAACCGTTGCTGCGCATGCCGATGATATCGGCGCTAAACTGCATCAGGTGGAAATCCAATTTAGTTATGAGAAAACCTCAGCAACGACTTGGAATTGGCGTAGTGGCCGCTTTGAATTGACCGATCTTCCTATCCCATCTCTGCCGTTACCGAATGCGGCAACGGCTTTAATGGCGCTGGGTTGCTCTGGGCTTGCCATCAGCGATATTAATATCGTGGATGGGCTACGGAATGCCCAATTAGCGGGACGAATGCAGGTGATTAGCCATCAACCTACGATAGTGCTTGATGTCGCACATAACCCGCACTCAGCCCATTATCTGGTTCAGCAACTGACACAACGCTACCCAGAGCGCACCATTCATCTGGTGTTTGGGATGTTGCATGATAAAGATATTGCTTCAACGGTGGTCGAGTTAAGCCCGGCGGTGACGCATTGGTATCCCGCTTCGTTGTCTGGCCCTCGTGCGGCTACCGCGGCGCAGCTCTGTCAGTATTTACCTGCGGATATTACTCAATATGCCAATCCTGTGTCGGCATTTGAAGCCGCGTTGACACAGGCTGGGGCACAAGATGTCATTGTAGTTGCGGGCTCTTTCCATACGGTAGGTGAAGTGCTTGAACATTGGCAAAAGAGAGGGGAATAAATGGCCAGTAAATTTCAAAGCCGTTTAGTTGGCACCATAGTGTTGGTCGCCATCGGCGTGATTGTGCTGCCCGATGTGCTTGATGGTAAGAAAACGCATTTTAAAGAAGAGATTGCCAGCGTCCCAATTAAACCGCAGCCGGAAGGCGAGGTAGAAAAGTTTGAAGTGCTGGATCCGGTGCAAGATGACATTGCCTTACCTGAAGCGCCGGTTTCCGTCACTCAGACGGGGCAGGATAATCAAGCCAGTGTTGCACCAGTAACGCCGACGGTGGTGAAAAACAGTGCGCCAGTCAAAGTGGCAGCAGAGCAGCCTGTGCCCGTGATGGTCACTGAGGTTCCAGAAACGAATGAATACCAAGATTCCGCGTGGATCATTCAGTTAGTGGCACTGAAAAATGCCGATAATGCACGCAATCTCGTGGCTGACTTACAAAAGCGTGGTTACCAAGCGCATGTCAAACAAGAGAATGATTTCACCCGAGTGATTATTGGTCCTGATGTTTCAAAATCTAAGTTAGAAACCCAACTCGTGGAATTAGAAAAAATTACCGGTGCTAAAGGTCAATTGCTCAAATTTAAACCACTAAACCCATAAGAAAACGTTTGCGTCGCGTTTTTTTCTGTTAAAATGCGCGCCAACTTAAGATGTAAGAACTCATGAACTGGTTAGATATTGTCATTTTAAGTGTGATCGGCTTGTCTGCGCTGATCAGTCTTGTTCGCGGCTTTGCCAAAGAAGCCCTGTCTTTAGTGATTTGGTTTGGGGCGTTTTATATCGCTTCGGAGTACTACGCCAAACTGGCGGTGTATTTCACCAACATTAAAGATGACATGTTTCGCAATGGAGCGGCGATTGCGGCTCTGTTTGTGGCGACATTGATCGTCGGTGCTATCGTTAACTACGTGATTGCCCAACTGGTCGAAAAAACAGGACTCTCAGGAACCGACAGAATTCTCGGTGTGGTGTTTGGTGCACTACGTGGAGTGTTGATTGTCGCAGCAGGTCTGTTCTTCATGGATGCGTTTACCGCATTTCCAAACACAGAGTGGTGGAAAAGCTCGCAGCTAGTGCCTGAATTCAGTCGCGTTATTGCTCCGTTCTTTGAACACCTAAAAGCAACATCAAGTTTTCTCTCTGGCGCGATTTAGCGCCTGAGACGGTTGAAATCGAGGATTAGGACATGTGTGGTATTGTTGGAATCGTGGGTACAACGCCTGTAAACCAGTCAATTTATGACGCTTTGACGGTCTTGCAGCATCGTGGCCAAGATGCCGCGGGTATTTGTACCATAGAAAGCAATCGTTTTCGTCTGCGTAAGGCAAACGGATTAGTCAGGGATGTCTTTGAAGCGAAACACATGCAACGCCTGCAAGGCAACGTCGGGATCGGCCATGTGCGTTACCCCACCGCAGGTAGCTCTAGCGCCTCAGAAGCTCAACCTTTCTATGTCAACTCTCCTTTCGGTATCACACTTGCTCACAACGGTAATCTGACCAACGCGAACCAAGTGCGTCAAAAGCTGTTTGAAAAAGACCGTCGCCATGTGAATACCACTTCGGATTCAGAGGTGTTGCTCAACGTCCTGGCTCATGAAATTGATACCGTAAAGGGCAATGTCACCGCCGAAGATGTGTTCCGTGCAATCAGCAATGTTCACCGTACCATTCGTGGTGCTTATGCGGTGGCGGCGATGATCATTGGTCACGGTATGATTGCGTTTCGTGACCCACACGGTATTCGCCCATTGTGTCTCGGTAAGCGTGAAGTTAATGGTCAGCTCGAATATATGGTCGCCTCCGAATCGGTCGCACTGGATGCGGTTGGGTTCGACTTCGTGCGAGATGTCGCGCCCGGTGAAGCGATTTATGCCACTTTCGACGGTGAGCTCTACACCAAACAGTGTGCCGATAATCCAGCACTCAACCCATGCATCTTTGAATTTGTCTACTTTGCGCGCCCTGATTCGTTTATCGACAAGATTTCCGTTTACAGCGCTCGTGTAGAGATGGGGAAGCGTTTAGGTGAGCGCATCAAAAACGATTACAGCGATCTTGATATCGATGTAGTCATCCCGATTCCCGAAACCTCTTGTGATATCGCCCTACAAATTGCACAGGCGATTGATAAACCATATCGCCAAGGCTTTGTTAAAAACCGCTATGTTGGCCGAACCTTTATCATGCCGGGTCAGCAGCAACGTAAGAAATCGGTACGCCGTAAACTCAATGCGATTCGCTCAGAGTTTAAAGATAAAAACGTACTACTGGTGGATGATTCTATCGTGCGTGGCACTACCTCAGAGCAGATCATTGAGATGGCTCGTGATTCTGGGGCGAAGAAAGTCTACATCGTCTCTGCTGCCCCTGAGATTCGCTTCCCGAACGTGTATGGTATTGATATGCCAAGTGCCAATGAGCTGATTGCTCATGGTCGTGATAACGATGCTATCTGTAAGCAGATTGGTGCCGATGCCTTGATATTCCAAACTTTAGAGGATTTGGTGGAAGCGGTTCGCTGTGGCAACCCTGATATCGTCAAGTTTGAAGCTTCGGTCTTTAATGGCGAATACGTGACGGGTGACATCGATCAGCAGTACTTAGATTTTCTCGAGTCGATGCGCAGTGATGACGCGAAAGTGCAGCGTGAAATTCAACAAGATCTGGCTAACCTTGAGCTGCATAACGAAGGTGCTTAAGCAAACAAACGGGTTCGGATAATCATCAAAAAGGCTTCCTGCGGGAAGCCTTTTTCGTTATCCCCCTCACGACCGCTACGCTTTGGTGAGGGGATGAGGTGATGGTTGGACTCTCGGTTAGCGGAGGTTACAGCACCATGGCGGCAATCCAACCGAATACGATGAGTGGCAGATTGTAGTGAATAAAGGTTGGCACAACGGTTTCCCAAATATGCTCGTGCTGACCATCCGCATTGAGGCCGGATGTTGGGCCTAAGGTTGAATCGGACGCAGGAGATCCTGCATCTCCTAACGCAGCGGCGGTACCGACCAGAGCAACGGTGGCCATTGGGGAAAAACCAAACGAAAGACACAGCGGCACATAGATGGTCGCGATGATCGGAATGGTTGAGAATGACGAGCCGATGCCCATAGTCACCAACAAACCTACGACTAACATCAGCAGAGCTGCTAGAGCTTTATTGTCACCAATGCTGGTGGAAAGCGAAGTGACCAGCGTTTCAACGCCGCCAGTGGCTTTCATCACTGCGGCAAAACCGGCCGCAGAAATCATGATAAAGCCAATCATCGCCATCATATGCACGCCTCTTGTGAACACATCATGCGTCTCTTTCCACGCAATCACGCCCCCAAAAGTGAATACCATAAAGCCTGCTAGTGCGCCAATGATCATAGACCCCGTCAACAATTGCACCGCTAATGCAGCCACAATGCCGACACCCGCAATCGCAATATGCTGTTTATTGATCGACGAGCTTTCTTGTTGCACTACGGTCAATTCCGTTTCTTGATACTCACGAGGTTTGCGATAGCTAAAAAGTACCGCCAGCAACAGACCAAAAATCATCCCGGCAGCGGGCAAAATCATCGCCGTGGGAACTTGGCTTGCGGTGATGCTTTCCAAACCATTTTCATGCAGGTTTTTTAGCAAAATGTTGTTGAGGAAAATGCCCCCAAAACCGACAGGAAGCACCATGTAAGGTGTGATCAAGCCAAAAGTGAGGACGCAGGCGACTAAGCGACGGTCGAGTTTCAGCTTAGCAAAGACACTCAGGAGCGGCGGGATCAAAATGGGGATAAACGCAATGTGGACGGGGATGACGTTTTGTGAGGCCATCGCCATCAGCAGTAAAGAGATGAGTACGAGGTATTTTAACCCGGTTGATGCTGCGTGACTTTCTTGGCCGTGAATGCGACGAATTACACTCTGCGCCAGTAAATCGGTGATCCCCGATTTCGAAATGGCCACTGCAAAGGTGCCAAGCATGGCGTAACTCAGGGCGATCGTAGCACCACCACCCAAACCGCTTTCAAACGCGGCAACGGTTTCATTCAAACTCATACCAGCGACTAAACCACCGACCACGGCACTGAACGTCAAAGCAACCACGACGTTCACCCGCATCAGGGCTAGCAGCAGCATGACACAAACGGAAATGACTACTGGATTCATATTTTTTCTCGGGATGTTTTGTATCCCCAGCCTACTTGAAGAAGCAAGAAGGGTAGGGATGGGCCTGATTGGTTAAAGCGGTCCATGGGTAGAACGAGCTTCAATCTAAATCGGCATCGTTGTTATTGTCCTCATCATCATTGACCAATGGCCAGCCACCTAAAGCTTTCCACTGGTTGACAATGGTGCAGAACAGCTCTGCAGTTTTTTGGGTATCGTACAAGGCGGAATGTGCCTCGCGATTGTCAAATTCCATCCCAGCAGTTTTACAGGCTTTAGCCAGCACGGTCTGCCCGAAAGCAAGACCACTTAGCGTTGCCGTGTCAAACGTGGCAAAGGGATGGAAAGGAACACGTTTTAATTTACAACGTTCGCTCGCTGCCATCACGAAACTGTGATCGAAATGCGCGTTATGCGCCACAATAATGGCGCGACTGCAATCTGCGGCTTTTTGCTCTTTGCGAACCAGTTTGTAAATCTCTTTTAATGCATGATCTTCACTCACCGCCCCCCGTAGTGGGCTAAACGGATCGTAAATGCCAGTAAATTCTAGTGCGGCTTTTTCGAGATTCGCGCCTTCAAAGGGTTCGACATGAAAATGGATAGTACTTGCTGGGTGTAAATCGCCGTTTTCATCCATACTCAAGGTGACAGCACAAATTTCTAAAAGCGCATCGGTTTGCGCATTGAATCCTGCGGTCTCTACATCGATAACCACAGGAAAATAGCCACGAAAGCGTTTTTTCAAGGTTAGCGCGTCATTTTTATCAGTCATGCGGGTTCTAAATTGTGTGATAAGGCTGGCATTATTGCAGATTCTGCGGTGGAGCAAAACCTAGCTTATCTAAATCGCGGCAATTAATTGTTCAATAAAGAGAAGCGATAAGGTTGAAAGGAATGCATTCACGGCTGTTTTGCGGTAACCAAGTTGTTTGGGAACCGTCATGCCAGTATCGTGCTGGCTAGATTTTTGCATCATCTCCACCAAGTCTCGCAGGCGGCAAATTATCGCCTGAGCATGCAGTATCAGTAGTGAGAAAAAGTATTTATGAATAAATGGGTTATCACAAGTTTGTTTGCCATGAGCACGTTATCAGCGTCTGTCGCTTCGGCGTTGGAAGTGCGTTATGTGGCAACACCACAACAGTCTACGTGGCAAATGGCAACCAATACTCCGTTGGAATGCCGCCTTGTGCACCCGATCCCCAACTATGGTGACGCCGAGTTTTCGTCTCGCGCTGGCAAGAAAATCAATCTCGACTTTGAATTAAAAATGCGTCGCCCAATGGGGGATACCCGCAATGTCAGCCTAGTCTCTATGCCTCCGGTTTGGCGGCCGGGGGAAGGCGCAGATCGCATCACGAATCTGCAGTTTTTCAAACAGTTTGATGGTTATATTGGTGGACAGACCGCGTGGTCGTTACTCAGTGAACTGGAAAAGGGGCGCTACCCGACCTTCAGTTATCAAGATTGGCAAAGCCGCGATCAACGTATTGAGGTTGCGCTCTCTTCAGTGCTGTTTCAGCAACCCTACAATGAGTTTAGTGACTGTATTTCTAAGCTATTGCCTTACAGCTTTGAAGACATCTCGTTTACGATTTTACACTACGACCAAGGCACCAGTGTTGAGTTGAATAAAGCGTCACAAAAGCGTTTGGCACAGATCGCTGAATATGTACGCTATAACCAAGATATTGATTTAGTGCTGGTTTCCACCTATACCGATTCAACAGACACCAATAACAATAGCCAAAATCTATCGGAACAACGGGCTGAGGTACTGCGCGAATACTTTAAATCGATCGGGTTGCCGGAAGATCGCATTCAAGTGCAGGGCTATGGCAAACGTCGGCCGATTGCCGATAACGCTTCGCCGATTGGTAAAGACAAAAACCGCCGCGTGGTGATTTCACTAGGCCGCACTCAGGTGTGATAGCGAGCCACACCTGAATTGGGAGAGCGCATTGGTTGGGTGATACCGTTAATTGAGGCGAAATTGAGCAATAATCTCGCATTTCGAGGCGGTATCTATATGTTGCACCATGCGTGCGATCTCTGGATTGGGGTGGCGCTTCATAAAATCGAGCAGCGCTTTACGACAGCAGCCTAAAGAGTCAACAAAAGCTTCACAGCCTGGCTTATGGCACTGAGGGATCAGCGTGAGGACGCGCTCTGAGGCTAGTTGTAGGTATTTAAGCTCGTATTGGTTATCGCCCATGGTGCGCCAAAACTTGGCCATGTTATGACAAGAGATAACCGAGATCATCATGCGATCTTCCATGTCAATCTCTTCACTTTCATCCAACTGTTGGCTGACGGTGAGCGCTTGTTGATAGTGAAGAATGCTGCGCAGGTGGTCTGACTCCTGCATAGCGATATCGGCTAATAGGGTATGCCTTTCCCACTCTTTTATATTCATCACACCTTCTCCTTGATTATCTGTTGCCTCAGATTAATTGATAATTATTATCATGTAAATGGCAGGAATTGTGTGGGAATTACGCATTGCAGAGAAAGGGTGAAAGAACAGCGTGCAAAAAAATGCCGTCCATAAGACGGCATCATGCATCAGAATCGGCGATTAGCCTTCAAGACCTGCATGGGCTTGCTTGTTTTGGATAAGCTCAATCATGTAACCATCAGGGTCTTTCACGAAAGCGATGTGAGTTGTCCCGCCTTTCACTGGGCCTGGTTCACGGGTTACAATGCCTCCCGCTGCTTTGATGGTATCGCAAGTCGCATAAATATCATCAACCCCAATCGCGATATGGCCGTATGCGTTGCCTTTCTCATAGTCCGCCACGCCCCAGTTGTAGGTCAGTTCAATGACCGCACCTTGGGATTCATCACCATAACCTAAGAAGGCGAGGGTGTATTTGTACTCAGTATTCTCATTTTTGCGCAGCAGGCTCATACCCATTACTTGAGTATAGAATTCGATCGATTTATCCAAATCGCCGACGCGTAGCATGGTGTGCAAAATACGATGGTTGGACATTAAGAGCTCCTTACTTTCCGGATAACGGTTTTTTGGGAAATTAGCTTTCTGGGTACACTTTATCTTTGAATTCACAAAGATCTTCGATAATGCAACTGCCACAACGTGGTTTGCGCGCGACACAGGTGTAACGGCCATGCAGAATCAGCCAGTGGTGCACATCGAGTTTAAACTCATTAGGTACGACTTTGAGTAGCTTGTGCTCTACTTCGTCGACGTTTTTGCCGACCGCAAATTTGGTGCGATTGGAGACGCGAAAGATGTGCGTATCGACCGCAATAGTCGGCCAGCCAAAGGCGGTATTCAACACCACATTGGCGGTTTTACGCCCAACGCCAGGCAGCGCTTCTAATGCTTCACGATCTTCCGGCACTTCACCTTGATGCTTTTCAAGCAAAATACGGCAAGTTTTGATGACGTTTTCGGCTTTAGAGTTAAATAAACCAATGGTTTTTATGTACTCTTTGACGCCATCAACACCTAGATCAAGCATGGCTTGTAGCGTATTGGCCACTGCATACAGTTTATCGGTGGCTTTGTTGACGCTGACATCGGTCGCTTGCGCGGAGAGCAGCACCGCAATCAGCAACTCAAAGGGGGAGTTCCAGTTTAATTCGGTTTCGGGTTTTGGGTTGTTAGCCCTCAGCCGTTCTAAAATTTCAATCCGTTTCGCGTTATTCATTAGACGGGTTGGCTTCCTTGATCAGGTTAGACATTGGTCACGCGTGCACGCTCTATGGCTTGCTTTTGTTGTTTTGGTTGGCGAGCGGCAATCTGTTTATCAATCACACTTTTGGCGGCGATCAAAAAGCCCACCCCGATGAAGGCTCCGGGGGGCAACAGTGCCAGCAAAAAGGCGCTGTCAAAGTGAAACACTTCGATGCGTAGAACTTTAGCCCATTCTCCGAGTAGCAGGTCCGCGCCATCGAACAGCGTGCCATTGCCGATGATTTCGCGCAGTGATCCGAGCACAACCAGTACTGAGGTCATCCCCAATCCCATCCAAAATCCGTCTAACGCGGCTGGGAGCACATCATTTTTTGAAGCAAACGCTTCAGCACGACCTATGATGATGCAGTTGGTCACAATCAGCGGAATAAAAATGCCGAGCGAGAGATAAAGCCCGTAAGCGTAGGCGTTCATCAGTAACTGTACGCAAGTCACCAGCGAAGCGATGATCATCACGAACACCGGAATTCGGACTTCTTTCGGCACATAATCACGCACGAGAGAGACGGTGACATTCGAGCCGACGAGAACAAGAAGCGTAGCGATGCCTAATCCGAGGGCATTGGTCACGGTGGAGGAAACGGCGAGCAGCGGACACAATCCCAGTAATTGCACTAAGGCTGGGTTGTTGTTCCACATACCATTTAACATCAGAGTTCGGTTTTCACTCATGTTATTGACCCTCACACGGATTCGGCTGATTGTGCAGCTGTTGTTGATGTTGGTTGACATACTCCACGGCTTTTTTGACCGCCAGTACGACAGCGCGAGGAGTAATGGTTGCACCCGTAAATTGGTCAAACTGACCGCCATCTTTACGTACTTTCCAGTCATCCTGATTATCGGCGGTGACTTGTTGGCCGTTAAAGCCTAATACCCAATTACTGATGCGTAAATCAATCTTATCACCTAGCCCCGGTGTTTCTTGGTGGGCAAGTACACGCACACCAAGTACGGTGCCGTTATTGGCGATCCCGACGATCAATTTTATTTCACCGTTATAACCATCGGGGGCAATGGTCTCAATCGCAATGGCTGTGGGCTGTCCGTCACGTTGCGCCAGATAAGCATGCATGGTTTTGGCTGTACCGAGTTTGTCATCATTGACTAAAGTACAGGCTTGCGCCAGAGGGTTATCGTGATACTTATGTGGGATCACTTGGTTGAGAACCTGCAGTAGCTGCTTTTGCTCTTGTTGTTGAATTTGCTCTGCGGTGAGGGCGTAAGTCAGCGCCACCAAACCCGTTGAAACACAGGCAAAGACGGCGAGAATCAGGCCATTTTTTCGAATTGCTGTCAGCATAAGTCGCGCTCTTAGTGTCCGTAAGTTCTCGGTTTGGTGTAGTAGTCAATCAGCGGTACGCACATGTTGGCGAGCAGTACGGCAAAGGCGACACCATCAGGGAAGCCGCCCCAACTACGGATCAGAAACACCATTGCACCGATGAAGAAACCGTAAATCAAGCGGCCTTTATCCGTCGTGCTGGCGCTGACCGGATCGGTCGCGATAAAAAATGCGCCCAGCATGGTTGCGCCCGAGAGTAGATGGATCATGGGGGACGCGGTTGTTCCTGGTGCAAAAAGTTGTGCCAGTAACGCTGTGAAAACCAAACCTGCCAGCATTGCCATTGGAATGTGCCAACGGATAATACGCAGTTTCAGCAGAATCAGGCCACCGAGTAGATAGGCAATATTGACCCATTCCCAACCGATACCCGCAAAGCCACTAAACTGAGGCTGGGTCAAGGTTTCACTCATGGTATGTCCTGCTTTGAGCGAGGTCTTGATCGCATCGAGCGGGGTTGCCATGGTAATGCCATCGATGCCCGTACGGATTTGCTGTAGCGATAGACCATCACTGTCAAAACCGCCGAAGATCAGTGAGAACGAGTCTACCAGTGAGCTTGGTTCGGCGGTTAACTTAATGGGCGCCATCCAACTGGTCATCTGAACCGGAAAGGAGATCAACAACACTACGTAGGCGATCATCGCTGGGTTAAAAGGGTTTTGCCCAAGTCCACCATACAAATGTTTGGCAATCACGATCGCAAAAATCAGACCGATCACGACGACCCACCAGGGTGAGAGGGGCGGGATAGCGACCGCGAGTAACCATGCGGTAACCACCGCACTGTAATCGCGCAGTGCTGAGATTGGTGATCGTTTACGCAGCAGCATAATGCCCGCTTCGAGTGCCACCGCGACCGAGATGGCCAGCAGTAACTGGATCAGTGTGCCGTAGCCAAAAAAGTAGGTCTGAGCGATCAGGCCGGGAAGTGCGCAGGCTAATACCCAACGCATAACGTCAGCCGTGCTGCGCTTACTGCGTAAATGTGGGGAGCTAGCAATAAAGAAGGCCACTAGTCTTTCTCCTCAGCGTTTAAATTAGATGATGATTGTTGGGCGGCTTTCCGTG
>NZ_WPDC01000081.1:0-14506 GCF_035615595.1 Vibrio sp. R-1
AACGCATGGTGGCTTTTTATCATTCATCCTTACAAAAAGGCTTTATAAGGCAGTTCTGGCTCATTTTTGAAGATATCTTGGAAGCCACGGAAATGCTGGTAATGCATGCGTCCTTTATCAGTTGGGTAGGTGTATTTACCGCCAACTTGCCAGAAGAACGGCGCAAATTGGTACTGTAAGCGATCTTTTTTCATATTCCACAGCACTTCGATTTCACGCGGATCATTTTGGAAGTTCGCCCAGATATCGTGGTGGAATGGCACGACAACTTGGCAATCGAGCGATTCTGCAGCGCGCAATACATCCGAAGAGGTCATTTTATCGGTCACTCCGCGTGGGTTCTCACCGTACGACAGCAGCGCCACATCAATCTGGTAATCGTTACCGTGTTTCGCATAGTAGTTTGAGTAGTGTGAATCACCGGAGTGGTACACAGAGCCACCCGAGGTTTCAATCAAGTAGTTGACGGCTCGCTCATCCATACCATCCAAAATCGCTTTGTCGTAAGACGATACGCCTTTTGGCAGGGTCACTAACGCCGTGCGATCGAACGAATCCAGCACGCGAATCTTAACATCGCCGATTTCAAGCACATCACCGACTTTTGCCACAATGCAGCGCTCCTGCGGTACACCCCATCCTAGCCATAAATCAACACAGGCTTGTGGGCCAATGAATTTTACGTGCTCGCCGCAGTTTTGCAGCACCGCCGCGGCAACGTTAACGTCAATGTGGTCAGCGTGATCGTGTGAAGCCAGCACCGCATCAATCTCTTTAATCGCAAACGGATCGAGTGGGAAAATCGAGGTACGCAAGTTCGGTTGCAACGCTTCCACACCGCCCATACGCATCATCTGATGTTGGGTATTCATCAAGCGGTTTTTCTGCGTTTTTTTACCGGTTCCGCACCAAAAATCGATGGAAAGGTTGGTGTTGCCAGCACTCTTTAGCCAAATCCCCGTACAACCTAGCCACCACATCGAAAAGGTATTTGGTTCCACGACCGTTTGCTCAATCTCTTCATTTAGCCAAGTTCCCCACTCAGGAAACGTACTCAAAATCCAGGATTCGCGAGTGATTTCATTCACTTTACTCATAACAACACCTCTTGTTTCACAACGTTAAGATAAATTTTGGATGTAGGGAGCCAAGCGCCGAAATCCTGAGGATTGGCACTGGCCAGTTGGGTTAGTTTTTTTAATTTGGTAAAAGTGAGTGAAACGCTACACTAAAATCACTTGCGTCCCTTGCGCTTCAATGGCTTTCACCACTTCAGCATTCGCATTTTTACCGGTGATGACGATGTCAATTTTGCTGGTAGGGCAAAACAGCATGCCGGTACGCTGCCCGACTTTTGAGCTGTCCACCACTACGACTAGCTTATCGATCTGCTCTAGCATCTGCTGTTCAGCAACCGCTGTGAGCATATCGGTTTTGTACAATCCCGCTTCGGTTAGCCCTTTGCCAGAGGTAAACATCCAGTTTCCAGCATAACCGCCAAGAGAATCTGGTGCGGGGTTGAGGAAAATGCTTTGCGCTCGATTGTATTGTCCGCCAATGATGATCACATCATCGTGATCTTCATTGATCAGATAGCTCGCCAACGGAAAATAGTTGGTCACTATCTGTACGTTTTCGCCACACAACTGCTGGCCCAGCAAAAAGGCGGTCGAACCACAGTTGATCACCACACTATCGCCTGGTTGGCAGAGTTCAGCCGCTTTCAAGGCAATTAGCGATTTCTCTTCATAATGCTCTGTGCTGTTGATATTGAGCGGTGACCATTTTCTTTTTTGATTTTCAATGCGCTCTGCCCCATTACGCACTTTGCGCAGTTTACCTAGCTCATCGAGCTTGGCGATATCGCGCCGCGCCGTGGCTGGAGAGACATTAAAGCGCTCAATAATGTGCGAAACGTTAATCGCTTGATTCTCTTCAAGCAGAGACAAAATACCGTTATGTCGTTGGACTTCATTCATACCATCACCTAACTGAGAAAAAACTCACCGAATGTCGACTTAGTGATTATTTGGTGATTAATCTTGATTAGTTTTGATTCTATTAATCATCGTAAATCTTGTCAAACTTTCTGCACATAGAAATCATACATTTATCACAATTAAATTTAAGTTATTGATTTTTAATCAAATAATAAAAACCAAGGTGATCTACATATCATTTGTGTGGTTTTCTTTTGGGCAAAATTGATAAAAATCAAAATAATCACAAATGAGCATTGAATGATTACTTTTGATTGCTAAAGTCTATTCCGTGAGCAAAAGGAGCGATTTTACGCACCACCAAAAATCACTCTTCCTACATCAAAACAACTAAGGGTAGAGATATGGAGTTCTTGTACGACGTTTTCTATATTTTTTACAGCCAAGTAATGACCAAAGCCCCTTTGCTGCTAGGGCTAGTCACCTTAATCGGCTATTGGCTGCTAAGACGCGATGCGACAACCATCATTAAAGGTTCAATCAAAACCATTGTCGGTTTTATGCTGGTACAAGTGGGCGCAGGCACACTGGTCGCTGGCTTTAAACCTGTGATTGAAAAGCTGTCGCAATACCACGGTTTAACCGGATCAGTGATTGACCCCTACACCTCGATGATGGCCACCATGGAAACCATGGGCGATAACTATTCATGGGTCGGATACGCCGTGCTGCTTGCGTTGGCGATCAACATTCTGTTGGTGCTGTTTCGCCGCTACACCGGCATTCGTACCATCATGCTGACTGGACACATCATGTTCCAGCAAGCGGGGTTGATTGCGGTGTTCTACTTTGTGCTCGGCGCTGGCATGTGGGAAACCATCATTTATTCGGCGGTATTGATGGCGCTCTACTGGGGCATCTCTTCTAACATCATGTTCAAACCGACCGAAGAAGTCACTGGCGGCGCGGGTTTCTCCATCGGCCACCAACAGCAAGTCGCTTCATGGATCGCCACCAAAATCGCTCCCAAACTGGGGGACAAAAAAGACAGTGTTGATCACCTGCAACTGCCTAAATGGCTGCATATTTTCCACGACAGCATCGCTGCCACCGCGATTGTAATGACCGTGTTCTTCGGCATCATTCTGCTCTCTTTCGGTCTGGATAATCTGCAAGAGATGGCGGGTTCTACTCACTGGACTATCTACATCCTCGAAACGGGTCTTAAGTTTGCCGTCGCGATCCAAGTGATTGTGGCCGGTGTGCGTATGTTTGTCGCCGAGCTGTCCGAAGCCTTTAAAGGCATCTCCGAGCGCGTTATTCCTAACGCAGTACTCGCGATTGATTGTGCGGCGATCTACGCCTTCTCCCCCAATGCCATGGTGTTTGGCTTTATGTGGGGCGCACTCGGCCAGTTTGCAGCAGTCTTAGCCATGCTGGCGTTTAATGCGCCAATCATGATCATTCCCGGCTTCATTCCTATGTTCTTCTCCAACGCAACGATTGGCGTCTTTGCGAACCATTTCGGCGGTTGGAAAGCAGTGATGAAGATCTGTTTTGTGATGGGCATTATCGAAGTGCTCGGCTCGGCATGGGCAATTCACCTCTTCACCCAACAAGGCACCGAATTCAGTGGCTGGATGGGCATGGCCGACTGGGCACTGGTCTTCCCACCGATTATGCAAGGTTTGTCCGCCTCGAAACTTTTCTTCTTCGTACTGGTTGCCCTGGCGTTGGTCTACATGTTCTTTGCCTCCAAACAGTTACGCGCCGAAGAAGATGCACAAGGCAGCATCACGGTCAGTGACGAGCCGGAAGTGATTGAAGCGGTTGAACAAGCTCTACAAGCTGCGCAAGGCACTCGTCCAGTGAGCATTCTGGCAGTGTGCGGTAACGGCCAAGGTTCATCGATGATGATGAAGATGAAAATCGGCAAGTATCTGGAACAAAAAGGCATTCCGCACGTGATGGATTCTTGCGCGGTGTCTGATTACAAATCCAAACTCGCGACGACCGACATCATTGTCTCCTCTAAACACCTCTCAGCCGAGATGGAGCCGGGCGAAGGCAAGTTTGTGCTCGGTGTGCAGAACATGCTTAACCCAAACTCGTTTGGCAATGAACTGCTCGACATCATCCATAACCATTTTGTGAAAATTCGCTAGCTCGACAGGCGGTGGGCAGCCGCACCTCTCTGGTTGCCTACCGCCCCCTACGACAATAAGAAGCTGGTTTGATCAGCTCTACTCTGGAGATAGAACCATGGGACTCAAACAATCCTTAATCGAAAACAACTCAATCCAACTGCAAGCCAAAGCCAATAACTGGCGTGAAGCGATCAAAATTGGTACCGATATGTTGATTGCCTCAGGCGCAATCACGCCAGCCTATCACGAGGCGATCATCGCCAGTGTCGAGCAGCTCGGTCCCTACATCTGCATCGCTCCTAATCTTGCCCTGCCCCATGCGCGCCCTGAAAACGGCGTGTTGAGAACTGCTTTTGCGCTGGTGACCTTACAAGAGCCGATCTATTTCGAAGGCGAAGATGAGCCGGTGGATGTGCTGATTACCTTAGCCGGCAGTTCCTCCGATGAGCATATGGAAGGACTAATGGAAGTGACGCAAGTGCTGGATGATGAAAACAGCGACACCGGAGTGGATCTGGATAAGCTGCGCCGCTGCCGCGATAAACAGCAAGTGTATGCGGTGATTGATCAAGCCCTCTCGCAACAAGCTTCTGCCCAACAAGAATTAGCGCACATCGCGTAGGAGGGAGTATGTACAGCGAACTGAAACAGCGCGTATTCAACGCCAATCTCAAATTGCCCAAATACGGTTTAGTCACTTTTACCTGGGGCAATGTGTCGGAAATTGACCGCGAACGCGGCGTACTGGCGATTAAACCGAGCGGCGTCGAATACGATGTGATGTGCGCCGAAGATATGGTGATTGTCGACCTCACGGGCAAAGTGGTGGAAGGCAAATTAAATCCATCGAGCGATACTGCAACCCATATTGAACTCTACCGCGCCTTTCCCGACATCGGCGGCGTAGTGCATACCCATTCGCGCAGCGCCACGATTTGGGCTCAAGCGGGCATTGATATTCCCGCGCTCGGGACAACCCATGCTGATTACTTTTACGGCGACATTCCCTGCACGCGTAAGCTTTCGCACAGCGAAATTGCTGGTGAGTATGAAAAAAACACCGGCCTAGTGATCGTCGAGGAGTTTCGTCATCGTCATATCGATCCGATGGCGGTACCGAGTGTGATTGTGGCCGGACACGCGCCTTTCTCTTGGGGCAAAAATGCCGAAGATGCGGTGCACAACGCCGTGGTGCTGGAAGAGATCTCCGCAATGGCACTCGCCACTCGCTCGCTCAATAGCGGCATCAAAATTCAGCCCGAATTGTCCGATAAACACTACCTGCGCAAACACGGCGCGAACGCTTACTACGGCCAGAGGTAATCGCTATGTATAAAGTGCTCGCCTTGGATCTTGATGGCACTGTGCTCAGTGACGATCACACCATCCATCCACAAGTCAAAGACGCGATTCGCGCAGCTCAGCAGCATTGCCATGTGCTTATCGTCACAGGTCGTCACCACACCGCTGCGCGCCCTTACTACGATGAACTGGGTCTGACCACACCCATCATCTGTTGCAACGGCACGTATGTGTATGACTACGCAAGCGAAACGGTGCTGGAGCACAATGCGATCGATAAACAAGATGCACTGACCTTTATCGATCTGGCCCAAGAGTTTCAGCTCAAGCTGGTGATGTACATCAAAGATGCAATGACTTACTCGCAGCGCAGCCCCATCGCGTACATGCAAGCATTGGAAAAATGGGCGCAAGCGGCCTCTCTCACTCATCCGCCGCAAATCTATGCGATTGACTCCTTTCACCAAACTGCGCGCGACTCTGAGTTTGTGTGGAAATTTGTCGTCGAAGGTTTACCAAGCTCGGTCGAACGACTCCTAGAGCATCCGTGGGTGAATGCCCGTTTTAATGGTGAGCGCTCTTGGTCCAACCGCATTGATTTTGCCGCCAAAGGCAACAGCAAAGGGCTGCGCCTTGCGCAATACGTCGCTCAGCTTGGCTACGCCGCCAACCATGTGATGGCGATTGGCGATAACCACAATGACATCTCCATGCTGCGCTATGCGGGCCACGGCGTGGCGATGGCCAATGCCGATGACACCGTGAAATCTTACGCGCGCAGCCTTTGCTCAACAGATAACAACCACGCTGGGCTTGCCCAACTGATACGTGAACATATTCAAGGATAAACAGTATGACCAAACCAATGATTCAAATCGCCCTCGACCAAACCAACCTAACCGATGCCGTGGCCGTAGCGAGTAATGTCGCCAGTTACGTCGATGTAATTGAAGTTGGCACCATTTTGGCTTTCGCGGAAGGAATGAAAGCGGTATCGACTCTGCGCCACAACCATCCGGATCATATTCTGGTGTGTGACATGAAAACCACCGATGGCGGAGCCATTCTCTCGCGCATGGCATTTGAAGCAGGCGCGGATTGGATCACCGTCTCAGCCGCCGCGCACATCGCGACCATTGCCGCGTGTAAAAAAGTGGCGGATGAGCTGAATGGCGAAATCCAAATCGAGATTTATGGCAACTGGACGATGCAAGATGCTAAAGCGTGGGTCGATTTAGGCATCACTCAAGCCATTTACCACCGCTCACGCGATGCGGAATTGGCAGGGATTGGTTGGACAACGGACGATCTCGACAAAATGCGCCAGCTCTCTGCGCTAGGCATTGAGCTTTCGATAACCGGCGGCATCGTACCAGAAGATATTTACCTGTTTGAAGGGATCAAAACCAAAACCTTTATTGCCGGACGTGCATTAGCAGGCGCCGAAGGCCAACAAACCGCGGCGGCTCTGCGTGAGCAAATCGACCGTTTCTGGCCATAACAGGAGGCAGCATGTATCAACATTTACTGCGCCACCGCGTTGGCTTGTATGAAAAAGCACTACCCAATCACTTAAGTTGGGAGGAAAAACTGGCCTGCACCAAAGAGCTCGGCTTCGATTTTTTGGAGATCTCGGTGGATGAAAGTGACGAGCGCCGCAGCCGCCTCGATTGGGATGATGCCACCATTTATTCATTGCGCCGCCTTTGTGAAGAGTATGGCGTGCCGCTGCAATCCATGTGCCTTAGCGCTCATCGCAAGTTTCCGTTTGGCTCGGCCGATCCCGCGCTGCGCGATGAGGCACTGAAAATTATGCAAAAGGCGATTACCCTCGCCTACAAACTGGGTATTCGCACCATTCAGTTGGCGGGGTATGACGTCTATTACGAGCCCGCCAACTCAGCCACTCATCAGCGTTTTATTGAGGGCATGCAACACGCCGCCCGTTTAGCTGAGCGCGCTGGCGTGATGTTAGCCGTTGAGATCATGGATACCCCTTATCTCAATGCGCTGAGTAAATTTGAAGTGCTGAATCGGCAGATCCAATCGCCCTTTTTTACAGCGTATCCAGACGTTGGCAACATCTCAGGCTGGAATTATGACTTACTGACCGAACTCTCGTTAAGCAAACCTCACATCACTCAGATCCACCTCAAGGACACTTACAAGGTGAGCGAACAGTACGCCGGACAGTTTCGTGATTTAGTGATTGGCGAAGGCGACGTCGACTTTGATGGACTGTTCTGCCGCTTAAAAGCGCTGGATTGCGTGGTGCCGTTAGTGATTGAAATGTGGGCGCACGACGAACAGTGGCAACAGCATATTCACACCGCGCAGCGTCGATTAAACCAAGCTTGTGATCGCGCCGAACTCCCTCGCTTGTTCCCTCATCTTTAAGCTCCTGAGCCGCGCAACGCGGCACTTCCCGAACAGGGAATGTGCGGTAGGTTTCCCCCAACCTACCGCACCTTTGCAAGCTCGCCTTATGGTTGACTTCATCCGCACCTTGACGCACAGTGGCGGCTGTTTGTTTGAAATTCCAACCGGTTAGCATGAAATTACTCCACCTTCAGCTGTTTTGGTACGAAAAGCACCACACCCTACTTGAATTAGAGGCCCTGCCACAACTGAGCCCGGCACAACAGCAAGAACTTGAAGAGTGGATCAAAACACGGCGCAAAATTCTCAGTTATGAAGTGCATCAACACGCATGGATTAAGGTCAACGCCGATGGTTTTTCATCACTGCTGACCTTTAAACCCAACGGTACCTTGATTGAAAAAGACATGTTCAGCGACAAAGCCCTGCATGGTTTGTGGAAAGTGATGGATGGCTTTTTATTCGTCAAAGTGATCAGCGGCGAGTTTATTGTCGAATACCAAATTGTCGGCCACCAACCTCACCCAGTGCACTGCGGCATTGAATACATCAATGGCCGCGTCAGTAGCTACAGCAAGTTTGCTAAACTCGCTAACCAACAAGTATAGCTATAACTCACGGCTCTAAATCGAGCCAATGCCCCGCCTCTCATCCGATACTCGTTTGCGCTCAACAAAAATTTTCTGTTTTCGTGCATCCAAATCCTTTCTTTTAACGTCTCTTAGGTGACTTTTTTCCTCGCTTAAGGAGAACTCATGAAATGTCATAGCGTTATGACTCATTGGTTATTATTGGTTGCGAGTACATCGGCATTCGCTGCGCCGCAAAGCAGCTCAAACCAGATACATCAACCCAAAGATGGGGTGATTAATGTGTATGGTCCAGGAGGGCCAGATACCGCATTACGCCATGCAGCCCAAGCATTCACCCAACAAAGTGGCGTAAAGGTAAATATCATCGCAGGCCCTGAATCCAAATGGAGTCAGGAAGCGCAAAAAAACGCCGATCTACTGTTTGGTTCCTCCGAACAATCGATGAGTGCCTTTGCGGAAACCTATCCTTTCATTACTCATCAAGATGTTGAGCCCATTTACTTACGCAGAGCAGTCATCGCTGTCGTTAAAGGTAATCCTAAGGGGATTCGTGGCATTCAAGATCTTCTCGATAACCCATCACGCATTGTAGTGACCGAAGGGTTGGGCGTCTACAACACCTCTGGCACGGGAGTTTGGGAGGATATCGCCGGCCGCACAGGATCATTGGCTGATGTACAGAACTTCCGCAGCAAAATTATCGCTTACGCCAAAGGTAGTGGTGCAAGTTTCCAAGCTTTTCAGCAGCAACAGGCAGATGCTTGGATTACTTGGATTCATTGGCCATTAAACCATACAGATAAAGTCGACTACGTGGAGATCGAACCTGAACGACGTATCTATAGAGATTTGAATCTGGCCAAAGCGCAAGGTGCAGATAGCCAAACCCAAGACTTTATCGACTTCATCACCAGTGACGCTGGTGCCGAATATTTTTTACGTGACGGTTGGACCCGTCAATAAGGATAATCATTATGAAAACACTCTTCATATCAACACTTCTCTTACTTCCTGCCAGTTATAGCTTAGCGGCAACAACCATCGATACCGCTCTAGGACAGGTATACACAGATAATGCAGGTAAAACACTTTATACTTTCACCAAAGATCCTGTCGGCCAATCAGTCTGTAATGGGGAATGTGAAAAACTATGGCCACCGATGTGGGCCGATGAAGAATCCACCCCTGAAATCGCAAAACTGGACAACGCTAAGCCGATCATACGTGATGATGGTCGTCAACAATGGACATTAGCAGGCAAACCGCTTTATCGATGGGTGAAAGATACCCAACCCGGCGACATCACTGGTGCTGGAGTTAAAGGCGTTTGGCAGTTGGCTCGCGCTGATGATGTTCCTCTGCAGCTATTTAATGATGGTACTCGCCGCTTTTTAGTCGATAGTAATCAATTAACGCTCTATACCTTTGATCAAGATAAACCTGAGATGTCGGTGTGTTATGGTGAATGTGAAACCAAATGGCCACCAGCTTATGTTGATGCAGCACTTATACACAAAGGCATTGAAAATCTTCGACTTACTGGTGATTTTGGCGTGATACAACGAAATGATCATACTTATCAATGGACATTTAAAAGCCAACCACTTTATCGTTGGTTTAAAGATACCGAACCGGGTGAAACCCAAGGCGATGGGGTAAAAAACGTCTGGCACCTAATTACTCAATGAGGTCAGTGTGAGTACAGATAAACATGCAATAGGTTTACTGCTCTCCAAAATAGCGCTTCGCGACCGCAAGGCGTTCGAAGCGCTGTACCAGTTAACCAGCTCAAGGCTTTACAACTTAATTCTCCATGTTGTCCGAGATGAACATATTGCGGCGGATGTTTTGCAAGATGGATTCGTCAAACTCTGGTTCAATGACCACTCCTATCCGGTTGACTATCCTTGGGCCTGGCTTTGTCAGAGTATGAGAAATCTAGCGATCGATGAAATCCGCAAACGAGGTCGCCGCAACGAAGAATCGCTCGAAAATCTGTTCGAAAAAGAATCCTCCACCGAATCGGCATCCGACCAGAATTTGACCCGATGCTTGCAATCTCTCGCTGAAGAAAAAAGAAACGCGATTGTTTTGGCATATCAGTACGGAATGAGTCATCAAGAAATCGTCCAACACATCAATACACCGCTGGGTACGGTAAAATCTTGGATCCGCCGCGGGTTGCAGGAGTTGAAACAATGTCTAACCGATTGAAAAGCCGCCGCTATATAAAAGCGGAATTACGAGATAAGTTAGCCGCCGAGTACGTGTTAGGTACACAAACCCCCTTGGTCAAACGCCGTATGGAAACCTTGATGAAAGCTGATCCTACTTGGTGGGAGCACATCGAGCTGTGGCAAAAGCATTTATCAGGCTTGACCCCAGCGGCAGATCTTCATAACTCAACTATCTCGTTAGCTTCACCCTCGAAACGAGTATGGAAAGAGATTACTGAGCGCACTCACCCTGCTCGCCCCTTTCAACGCATGCGTTGGTGGTGGCTGCCCATCGGGATGGCCATGTCACTCTTTGTCGGAATCTGGGTACAAAATACCATGCAATCCCTATCGCCAACGATTGAAATGGCTCAAGTACGCCCAATCACCTACTTAGCCATAATGTCCTCCGAGAGCCAAACAAACCATTTTGCGTTGGTGGCTTATCAAGGTGATAAACCGGGGCAATCTAGCCTGCGCATGCAGCGGAACCTTAACATGAAAAATCCCTCATTTGGGCAAGCAATGGTTTGGATGAGAGATAAAAACACGGGCAAGCTTCAATTGATCGATAGCCTGCAAAAAATTAATGATATTCGCTACATGTCACCTAGTGAATGGCAAGCGCTCAAAAACAGTTCAGAGTTATTGGTGACCGCGAATAGAGACCCAAACAGTCAGGTTTTGTATCGTGGACATTGTATTGAATTAGGGTCTTAATTGAATACATCAATGGCCGCGTGAGTAGCTACAGTAAGTTTGCCCAATTGGCGTCAAAAGAATAGGGTTAAGCGTCACCTAAGTAATACCCCATACCCCGCTTGGTTTGGATCAGCGGCTGGGCAAAAGGCATATCGATTTTCTTGCGTAAACGACGCATATAGACATCGACTACATTGGTCAGCGGATCTTGGTGAATGCCCCACACATTCGCCAAAATTCGCTCTCGGCTAAAAATATGCCCCGGTTTACGCAAAAAGAGCTCAAGAATTGAAATCTCTTTTGCCGTCAGCTCTATCGGTTGCTCGGCACGATACACGCGCATGGTGGATAGGCAGAGCTCTAAATCAGCAAAACGCAGCTTATTGCTGGTATGGGTTTGAATATTACGCCGCTGCAGTGCCTCGATGCGTGCCAACAGCTCTTCAAAATGGAAAGGCTTGGCGAGGTAATCATCCGCACCGGTGCGCAATCCTTGGATGCGTTCCTCCACCTCGCCCAAAGCGGATAACATCAGGATTAAAACCTGATTACCCGTCGCACGGATTTGCTGGCATAGGGTTAACCCATCCACATGGGGCAACATGCGATCCAAGATCAGTAAGTCCGGCTCGCTGCTTTTCACGGTTTCTAATCCGTATTGACCATCTTTCAAGTGATGGATTTGGTGCCCTTCCGCTTTTAAGCCTCGCTCAATAAAACGGGCAATTCTTTCATCATCTTCAATCAATAAGATTCGCATCTTGCTCCTCTCCTCGCGGAAAAGTTAACGTCACCGTCGTGCCTTGCTCCAAGACACTTTCGATGCGGATTTCACCATCGAGTTGTTTTACGATACTTTGCGCCAGCGTTAAGCCAATGCCTAGCCCATCAGGGCGATACCGCTTGCCATTTTCTGCACGAAAATAGCGCTCAAAAATCACACTCAGATCCGCTTCAGCAATCCCAATACCTTGATCTACCAATTGCACACGCCATGCCTCTTCATCCAACTCAAGATTCAATCCTATCGGTCGCTGCGTCGGATCATAGCGTAAAGCGTTATCCACCAAGATACGGATCACCATCAGTAATTTATCGCGATCCGTATAGCAAAGCCGTGTTTGCCACTCACCCTGCGCTGGTGTATTCACCGTCAACTCAACTTGCTGCGCGTGAGTCAACAAGCTGGCTTGCCGCACCACCGCTTGCCAAATTTCACCTAAGAGCAACTCGGTTAACGCAGGATGAAACAGGCGCTCATCGTGTCGGATCAACATCAATAAATCTTCAATCCGAAAT
The DNA here is from genome assembly GCF_035615595.1 of Vibrio sp. R-1. Classification (NCBI taxonomy): domain Bacteria; kingdom Pseudomonadati; phylum Pseudomonadota; class Gammaproteobacteria; order Vibrionales; family Vibrionaceae; genus Vibrio; species Vibrio sp. R-1. The sequence continues at coordinate 12,579 of NZ_WPDC01000081.1, forward strand.
GCCAGTTGCTCTGCCGACTCACTGATCCGCAGCAAGGTTTGCCGATACTCATCATCACTATTGTGCCGACTGCGCAGAGTAATTTGCGCCTCACCTAAAATCGCAGTGGCAGGAGAGCGCAGTTCATGGCTGACATTAGCGAAGAACTCTTTTTGTTGATGTTTAGCTTTCTCCAACGTTTGTAAAGCTTGCGCCAGCTCTTGAGTTCGGTCTGCCACTTCTCGCTCAATTAATTGGCGTGACATCCGCTCTTTTTGCTGCGCTTGCTCAAGACTTTGCGCCATATAGTTAAAATGGCGCGCCAGCGTTTTAAGTTCATCCGGCCCGCTGATCGAAATGCGGTGATCCAATCGGCCCTGCTCTAGGGCGGTGGTACTTTTCACCAGCTCAGCCAGCGGCTTAGAAAGGGTACGCAATAACCAAACGCCAAGCAGAGCCCCCGACACCATGCCAAAAACCGCTAAGCTGGTGATGACCGCTCTCACATTCGATAACGCATCCAACGCCGCTTCTTCATAACGCGAGGTACGCTGCTGCTGGAGACTAATGGCTTGCGTCAACAGCTGGCGTAAATCGGTATCATCGACCCGATCGAACGACTGGCTCAACAATAGCCAGCGTTCATCATCGTCAGTAATTTTGGCAATTTCCCATGAACGCAACGCCTTTTTTAAGCTGGCAAAGTTGGTTTCAAACAGGGAGATTACCTTGATCTGCTGGTTTATTTCTGAGAAATCTTGCACGGTTAAGCTGTGCTGCTGAGCTTGCTCCGTCAAAAGATTGAGCTTGTGTAGCAGCGCTTCAATTTTGGAAAAACGCATATCCCTTTTCAGGGTACTGCCATCTTTAATCAGAAGATACTCGGCGAGCCAGACTTTAAGTTGCTGTTTCTCGGTACTTAACTGCATAAAACCTTGCAGAATTTGGCTTGAGATTTGCCCACGCAGCAGATGCTGATTCGCAACTTGATTTGACCAATAAGCCACCCCGGCCTGCGCCAAAATCAAGGTCAATAGTAATGCGAGTACAAACGCAAGCCGATATCGAAACATAGTCATTTCCCAAAATTGTCGTCTTTCTATGAGTCTCAACTACTCGCAGTAGCAAATAGGCGACCAATGAGTCCATCTCCATCAGCATAGACACACTCGGTGTTTAAGATGAATCAGCGTCGCCAAGACCGCGTTAAGTAGCAAGGAGATATGCAGATTACGTGATCCTCTACCCAAGGGTAAATCTTGTTAATCTGAGGTTAATCTTTGCGCTCGGTTTACATTCATCGATACCTCGTAGAGTAGCGCTGAACCTACTGCAAACATTTAAGGAAGGCAGATTATGCAACGTATGACTCGTACTCTATCCGTTTCCGCCCTGATTCTGTGCGGCTTATTACCTTTCACGACTCAAGCAGCCGATCTTGTCGTGAATAACAACATCACTCATGAAGATGTGCTAAAAGCCCAACAAGCATGGGGCGAAGCGCTGATTAAAATCAGCGATACTTATCAAAAACAAGGCATCAAAGCGGCAACTGAGCTTGCGAACCAAGTGTTAGATCAAGCCTACGGCTACCAACAAGGCGCAGTATTGTTTAAACCGACCCTAGCCAGTGGCAAGCAAACCTTCCGCACCGATACAGAAGGCGCACTCTCTTACTTTGTTGGCAACAATAAAAGCTACCCGCAAGATTCGGGCTTTGCCCTAAAAGGCTGGAAGGAATACCGTTTTGAAAATGCCGCGGTTTACATTGATGGCGATCTTGCACTCACCACAGGCAATGTCTTCCTAGTGAATGATAAAGGGCAGGAAACCGTGGTAGATAAAAGCTGGGCTTTTAAGAAAGATGAGCAAGGCCAACTGCGCATTGTACTGCACCACTCCTCGCTGCCTTATCAGGCGAAGTGATGCTTAGTGGGCATATTCACGAC
>NZ_WPDC01000082.1:0-14433 GCF_035615595.1 Vibrio sp. R-1
TTTGCGTTGCGTTACCCGCCGTTTCAGTGACGGTGACGCAGCCTGCTAAGGCGATGATGAGCCCTAAACCAAACACATTTTTCATACATCCCTCCCGTTAACGCACCAATGATAGGCAATTCAATTGGGAGGCCGAGTGGTGAGGGTTAAGTCTGCGAGTCAGTTGGCAAATCTATTTATCTATCCCCCTTCTGACTTCAAGCTGCAACGCCAAGTGGATGGGATATCAGGCAGAAGTTAAAGGCGGAAAGGCGAGTAAAGGGATAAAAGGCCGCACATGGCGGCCGAAAGGATTATTCGTCTTTGGTAAAATTGGCTTCGCTGAATTTTTCCAAATCATACGGTGTTTGTTGATAAACGCAGTAGTTAAGCCAGTTGGCAAACAGCAAGTGCCCGTGGCTACGCCAACTGGCGCAAGGTTTGTTATCTGGGTTGTCATTGGGGTAGTAATTGACGGGGATCGCAGGATTAAGCCCTTCGCCCAGATCACGCACATATTCACCATGTAGGGTGTAAGCATCGTACTCAGGGTGGCCAGTCACAAACACGTTACGCTTATCTTTGGTCGCTGCGAGGTAAACGCCCGCCACATCGGACGTTGCCAGAATATCGAGATCAGTATGCTCAGCCAAAAATTCCGCATCAAAATCTGCGTAGCGAGAGTGCGGAGCGAGAAAGCGATCATCAAACCCACGCAGTAGAGGGTGAAACGGCTTGTGGATGTCGTGGTAATAGACACCGGACAGTTTCTCTTCACGCGTACGTTTGGGCAAATTGTACAGCAGCTTCAGCCCAGCTTGCGCCGCCCAACAGATGTAAAGAGTGGATGTCACATGCGCTTTAGCCCAAGCCATGATGTTTTGTAGATGCTGCCAATAGGCGACATCCTCAAATTGTACTAAGCCCAGTGGCGCGCCCGTGATGATTAACCCATCGAAGTTGCGATTTTTGACCAGCTCAAATTGGCGATAGAAGGTGTTGAGATGCTCTTCTGGAGTATTTTTGCTTGGTCTGTCATCGATGCGCAGCAGCTCGATATCGACCTGCAAAGGGGAGTTGGACAAGAGGCGTAAAAACTGAGTTTCCGTCTCAATTTTTTTAGGCATTAAGTTTAACAATAGCACCTTGAGTGGTCGTATTTCCTGCGTCGAAGCACGCGATTCGGACATAACGAAGATGTTTTCGTTACGTAGCACATCACTCGCCGGTAATTGGTCGGGGATTCTAATCGGCACAGCTTTCTCCCTAAGCATTAATTTGGACGTCTAAACATCCAGACTTATAACTCAACCGAAAATTATTGTCGATAGCAAAATGCAACGAACCTCAATCTAAGTTAGTATCTCTCGGCACAATTGACTACTGTGAATCAAGTATGCGACCTCATTTAACCCTTATTCGCGGTTTGCCCGGTTCGGGGAAATCAACCTTGGCGAAGACCTTGGCTGCTGTGCATCTGGAAGCAGACATGTATTTTGTCAATCCACAAGGTGATTACCATTTTCGCCCCGAACACTTGGCGCAAGCCCATGAATGGTGTCAACAACAGACGGAATACTGGCTGCAACAAGGCAAAGACGTGGTGGTATCGAATACTTTTGTTCGGCATTGGGAGATGGCGGCATACAGAAAACTTGCCCGACAATATCGAGCTAAGCTGACGATTCTGGTGTGCCGAGAACGTTATCAAAACGTGCATGGGGTGGATGAAGCCACTGTCGAACGCATGCGTCAACAGTGGCAAGAGTAGACATTATTGTGGGTGTTTAGCGGTACGCTGGAGATCTCGGCGTAAAAGATAAAACGCCAAACCGCCCCATACCAAAGCCTGTGCCCAAAGGAGTGTCCATTTTGGTGCTATGGTTGACCAACTGGCCGCCATTTGGTTTAAACCCAGAAAGCCTTGGATTGCTGGCGTGCTTGGGAAGCACTGCGCAAGCCAGACTAAAGGCGCAGGGATCATTTCCAACGGCCAAATAAATCCAGCGGTAAAAATCAGTGGCATGGAGCTAATTAACACCACCAAAGTGACCAGTTCGCGTCTTGGAGTCACTGCTCCCAACGCAATACCGACAAAATTACAGGCTAATAAAAACGGCAAGAGCAAACTGATGAGATCACTTGGCGTTGCTAACGTATTTACGCCGTGCAAATCAAAACTGGCACCGAAATAATAAAGACTCAGCAAGTAGTAGACCGCAACCAGCACAAAACTACGCACTAACAACAGTTTGGCAGGAGCGACTCGGCTCCAATAGCCGTGACCTTGCTTTTGTGTCCCAACCATCAATCCAGCCGCCATGATCAGCGTTTGCTGCAGGATCAATACAAAAACGGCGGGTACGACGTAATCGACATAGCCCATACGTGGGTTAAAAGTGGGTTTCAGGTTGGCACTGGTTGGCGAGAAATGCTGCGCGGCAAACGCCATCGGTTCACCTTCGATGACCAAACGACTGACTTTGGTTTGTGCTGCGAGTGTACCGCCCGCTTGGGCTAAACCTTCAACAATCGTACCGTAAACCAGAAAATAGGAAGCATCGCCTGCATAAGCAAGCGTTGGACTTTTACCCAGTAGCAAATCTTTGTAGAAATGCTCAGGGATAACCAGTATGCCAGCGACTTTCTTGTCTAAGAAAGCTTGTTTGGCATCGGCAATGGTGTGATCACGCTGAACAATTTTGACTTGCGGCGTGGCATCCACCATCCGCTCCAGTTGAAAACTGGCCTGACTTTGATCGAGATTGACCACAGAAACGGTCTGTTCACGGGGGATCTGCTTGGCGTAAGGAAGCGGGTAGAGGAAAGAATAAAACACCACGCCACCAAAAACGGTCAGCACGACAACAGGGTTAGTGAAGAGTGCTTTTAACTCTGCTTTAAATAGCTCAAATAGGGTCATACGGCACCTCCCATTTCCCGCGCTAAATGTTTGCGGATCAGAAGTAGCGTCAAACCAAGCGGCAGAAGATATCCCCACATATTGACCATAGGCTGTAAAGAACTTAAGGCCTCAAGCCCATAACTCACTTGGTTCACTTGCACTTCAATGTAGTGGCTGATCGGTAACAAATTGCGCCACGCTTGAGCGAGCGTGTTCATATCGCTCGCCGGAAAGGTAATTCCCATAAAGGCAAAACTGGGCGCAGTGAAAGCGCCAGCAAAGCTCATCGCGCGAGCGGGATCGAGCGTGAGGAAGTAGAAAAATGCTCCCATGATCACGCATGCCACCACGGTAATCGATTGAGCAAGCAGCAAAGTGGAAAAGTGACCAAACATAGGCCAACGCAGTACATCATAAAACCAGATCAAAAAACCAAGCCCTTGCAGCATGAAAATGGGGAGATAGGGCAATAGGGTTCGGGTTAACTGGGTTAAGGGAGACTGCGCGAGCCAAGACTTTAACCCGTAATGACGATAGTTGGCTGCCAGAATCAAAATGGTGCTAACGACAATGGTGATTTGCCACAATGCGGGGACAATCGCCGACACTAAAAATTGCGCGTAGTTGGTATTTTGGTTAAAGAGTGGCGTTATTTGTGTGCGTACGGGCACCGAGCGCCCCATGGCCGCAAGGGTAGTATGCGTTTTGGTGGCGAGATTTTTCATCACATCCACTTGAGCATTAAATGTGCCTTGTGCTTGCACCACCGCTGAGTTAACGAGCTTACCGACCAAGATCATTTGGCTGTTGTAGAAAGTCGTTACTTGCGGCTGCTCTTGACGATAAATGGCTTTATCGAATTGTGCGGGGATCACCATAAAGCCATAGATCTGATTACTGCGCATTGCTTGGCTGGCTTCATCGACGCTCGCAAAATGCTGACTGACAAGCAGTGTCGATGTCGCATCGACCTCACGAATAAGCTGGCGTGAAAGCTGGCTGTGGGAGAAATCCACCACACCAAACGGCAGATCGCGCGCTATGCCTTGGGAAAAAATCCACCAAATGGAGACGGCGAGCAGAATGGGCACCCATGTTAAACAGGAAAGTAACCATTTATCGTGACGCAGTAACGTCCATTGACGGGGGATGGCGTGCTTCATTTTAAGTTCAACCACAACTTATAACTTAACCACAACGCTCATGCCCATACGCAGGCCTTCGGTTGGCGTGACTGGACGTGCTTCCACTTCAAACGTACGCAGGTCAAACCCTTGGGTGGCATCGGTTGAGCGCCAAGTGGCGAAATCGCCCATCACGGCGACGTGAGTGACTTTAAACTCGATGGATTTATCCAGAGCTGGCAAATAAGCCGTAAACTGAGCACCTTGGGTAAAGTGTTTGAGCAGATCTTCACGCACGTTAAATACTGCCCAAGTGTCTTGCGTATCGACCACTGTGACGACAGGGAAACCTTGCGGAGCCAGCTCACCACTGTGCATCAAGACTTGTGATACTTCACCATCAAACCAACTTTGAATCTTGGTATCGGCGGCATATGCCTCGACTTCAGCCACCGCACCAGCAGCCATGCGTGCATTTTCGAGCGCGGCTTGTTTCGTCTCTTCTCGTGCACCTTCTTTGGCTAATTGATACATCTGCAACGCTGCACTTTCGGTGTATTTGGCGGCTTGCCATTGGGTTTGCGCTTCGTCCCGTTTTTGTTCGGAAACCACACCATCGTTGTAAAGGTTATTGACGCGCAGATACGTTTTTTCAGCCAGTTCTGCTGCCGCTTGGGCTTTGAGCCATTGATCTTTGGCGGCCTGAATCTGCTGTTCACGCGCACCATTTTCTGCTTCTTGAGCCAGTGCCCCCGCGGCTTTCTGGCCGGCGATCGCTTGTTCCAACTTGGCATCAATTTCAGGGCTGAGTAGAGTGAAGATCAGTTGGCCTTTTTCCACTTGATCGCCCTTGCGCACCAAAACTTGGTCAATGCGCCCCGGCACTTTAGAGGAGATGCTGTACTGCTGAGACTCAATCTGGCCTTGCAGTGTGACTGGCTCAGGTTGATAGGCTTGATAAAAGCGATAGCCAATCCAGCCAACAACAGCGACAGCGGTGAGCGTCATTAAGGTCGTTTTTACCGTTTTCATTTGGATTCCTTTTACTTAGCCGTGGCGCTTTGGTGCAGTGAAGAGAGAGCAACTGCGGATTGATGGTAAGTGGAGAAGCTGCTCATCTCGCTCGACAGAGCCAATAATTTGTTTAGTGAAATGAGATAGTTAAAACTCGCTAGCGATTGTTGGGTGCGAATGCTGGCCAGATAAAGCTCGGCATCTACCACATCGACGGAGGTGGATAAACCTTGGCTGAACGCTTTTTGGCGTAAACGCAGGTTCTCTTGTGCCAAATTCAGACTGGAATTCAGTCCCGTCACTTCTTCAAGGGCTTGTTCTGCTTCGAGATAGGTTTTTTCCACCAGCACGCTGAGATCTTGTTTTGCTTGCGCTTTTAAATAGCGCACTTGATTCACGGCGCTATTAGCTGCTTTGACTTGTTCACTACGCCCGGTGTTTTCAATCAGCGGAATATTGACGCCAACGCCAACCAACCAATCCGGTTTCATTTGGCTAGCGAGTGAGTCATCTTCATGCAAGCTATAATCGCCATACAGATAGACTTCTGGGTAGTATTTCCCTTGCTCAGCTTTAATGAGGCTGCTGGCTTGCTTTTCTTTGGCATCGAGCAGGCTTAAGCCGGGATAGGTATTGAGTGTTTGTTCGATGAAGGCGTGCATGGGCGGTAAGCTGGTATTGATGAACAGCATGCCACTCGGTTCTACGGTTTCTGTAGCGCCTAAAATTTGGGTTAGCGCACTTTGCGCAATGTCCAAGGTTTTTTGTGCTTTTTTACGCTCAACTTTAGCTTTATCCAGTGATGCATCTGCTTGCAGGCGCTCGACATGAGCAATTTGTCCTTGTTGCTCAAGTTTAAGGGCATTATCTCTATGTTGCGTGAGTCCTTCTTCAACCGCAATTCGGGTAGCGAGCACCTCTTTGGCCAACACCACGCTAAAGTAATATTTGGCTAAATCTTCATATCGCGCTTGTATTTCCATCGCGAGCTGACTTTGCGCTTCATCTTCTTTACCTGCGGCGGCATCTTGCGCAGCAGTAATTCGTCCGCCAGTAAAAATTGGCCAAATCGCACGGATCGAGGAAGTGAAAATATCGCGTTCAGTGATGGTAGATTGAATAGAGCCAATACCCGCAACCAATTGAGCAAGTGTTGGAGGAAGTGCAGGCAGTTCCTGACTCGTACTATCAAAAATCTGCTTGCCGGAAAGTGTTACATCCTGATCAAGCCGCGTAAAATTGGCTCCCACACTGACCGAGGGTAGATTGAGATTTTGTGTGGCATCTTTCAGATGAGCGTAACGTTCAACATTGGCTCTTTGCGCCGCAAGCGAGTTGTTTTGTTGTTGCAGCAAGTCCCAAGCTTCTTGAAATGAGAGAGGCGCTGCATGAGCAATCGGCATAAATAATATAGAGCAGATCGCCAGAGAGAGAGATTTCACTTTCATTTTGAGCTCGACAGAATGAATTTAGAGCTAATGCTCTATTTTTTGGATGATGAAGTCAAACAAAGAGTTAAGGACCGCAGTATAAAAAACTGACTTGCAAGAGCAAGCCAGTTGTTTGAGTAATCGGTTTTGACGCCCAAAAACGTGTCTTGAACGTAGGAAAGTGATCAACAATGAGGGTAGGAGGGGCAATAGTAATCGGCTCTCCAAACTAACTTTTTGGTTCCCTGCATAGTCGTCAGTACGTCTTTGCCTGACATTTGAGGGAAAGCGAACAAAACACGCATCTCATCATGCGTTTCTGGCTCGATTTCGTAAGCCCTCACATGAGTAAATGTCGAGTGTAAATGCTCACAAAGCATGTCTTTGGATAGGCAAATTCCAAAAGCATCTCTTCTCATGTCTCTATTCCTTCTGACGTGTTATTGAGTGAACTTGGCCGCAATTTCTATTCTCAGTCTTATGCCTGAATTGCATCCCAGTTAGGTTTATGCTCACTGCGCATTAAGTATACTGCTTAACCTAGAAAGTTGCCGGAGCAAAGTGCCTATTTGTTGTGACCTGTGCCATAAAACAGATATGCAATTGGTTTTATTTTTTTATGCCATGATCTGCCTTGCTGGCATATGGCTAACGTGAATCTCGTGCCAGCCTCACAGTTATGTATTGCGAGCTTCGCCCCAATGTTAAATTGATGTTAGCTTTCACTCGCTAGCAAGGAGTGAACAATGGTGTGGAGCAGTATTACCTTCCGCAAGAGAATGCTGATCATCATGACCTTATCGGGTCTGATTGAGCTGCTACTTTTGGTTGCCGCAGGGTTTATGTACGTCAAACATTCTCAAGAGCAAGAGGTTGGCCAGAAAGCGTTGGGCGTTGCGGCATTCCTTGCACAAACTCCGGCGGTTATCAACATGATCAAGACCGGCCGTGCTTCAGATGACCAGCAGCAAAGCTATCGTGAACTGACCCAACTGATAGGTGCAGCGTTTATTGTGATTGGCGACAATCAAGGTATTCGATTAGTTCATCCCATTGATGAAAGGATCGGTAAGCCTATGGTTGGGGGCGATAACGAGAGAGCGCTAGTGGAAGGTGAAGCTTATGTCTCTTTCGCTCAAGGTTCGTTAGGCAAATCGGTTCGTGGTAAAGCGGCGGTGGTGGATCAACACGGTCAAATCATCGGTGTCGTTTCGGTTGGCTATTTAATTGAGCGGCTACAAGACCGCGTTGAGCCATTTTTATTCTATCTGATTGCTACCGCGTTACTGGTGGTCGGCGCCAATGCACTGGTTTCTAGCTATGCCTCACGACGTTTTCAGCGCGCTATTTTGGGGTTTGAGCCGGAAGAAATTGCCCGTTTGTACGTGGAACTGGATGTGACCATGAGCACCCTCAAAGAAGGGATCATCAGTATTGATGACAAAGGGATCTTACGTTCGATCAATAAAAGTGCTTGTGAAATTTTGGGATTACGCCGCGAACAAGCTCTTAATCGACGCTTGACCACCATTCTGCCAGAAAGTGATCTCTATACGGTTTTGGCGACCGGAAGAACCGATCACGATATTGAGCTCTATCTGAATAAGCATTGGATAATTGCCAACCGCAGCCCGATCGTGGTTGAGGGAAAAGTCGTCGGGGCGGTATCCAGTTTCCGTCTCCGCGATGAAATTAATGAACTCACTGAGCAGTTGGCTCAAACCCGAGAGTACGCAGAGATGCTGCGTTCTCAGACCCATGAGCACAGAAATAAATTGAATACTATCAGTGGGTTACTACAAATGGGTGAGTTGGATGCCGTGCAGCAACTGATTGGTCAAGAAACCGAGCACTATCAAGTGTTGATTGAGTTTTTACGTGAAACAATTAAAGACCCTCTGATTGCAGGGATGCTGCTTGGCAAAACAGAGCGCGCTCGTGAGCTAGGCTTGGAACTCATGGTGGAAGAAGGGGCGCGCTTAGAAACGCTGCCGATTCATATCAAAGCGGAAGATGTGGTGACCATTCTCGGTAACCTTATAGACAACGCGTTTGAAGCGACCTTAACCGCGATACGTACGCTGTCGCCGGTTCCACCGGAACGCAGAGTGATTGAGGTCTCGATCAGTGATTTTGGTAACGAAATTATTTTGGAAGTGGATGATCAAGGTTGCGGTTTACCTAAAGAGCTGGAACATTGGCAGCTAACGGAAAAAGGGGTGTCGAGCAAAGCCGTGCAAAACCGAGGGGTGGGGCTGTTTTTAGTCAAACAGCTTGCCGATCGTTATCAAGGACAACTGGACATGCACAGCAAAGCGCAAGGTACTCGAATGACAGTGTATTTACCCAAGGATGAGTTGTAATGAAAACCCGACTCCTGATCATTGAAGATGATGCTGCGATAGCGCAGCTTCACCATCGCTATTTGAGTCAGTTAGAAGGCTTTGAGGTAGTGGGGATCGCGACGTCTCAAGCGGATGCGCGTTTACAGATGGAAGTGCTTAACCCCGATTTGGTGCTGTTGGACGTTTATTTACCGGATGGAACGGGCCTTGAGCTGTTGCAATGGATTCGTGGACGTAATGTTCATTGCGATGTGATTTTAATTACGGCGGCGCGCGAGGTGGAGACACTGCAACAAGCGATGCGTGGTGGTGTGGTGGATTATCTGCTCAAGCCTGTGATGTTTCCAAGGCTGGAAACCGCACTAAGAAAATACCAAATGCGGCAAGCTGAGCTAAAACAGTTGGCGGATTTTGATCAGCAGAAAGTCGACAAAATGTTCACCACACATTCCTCAGAAGCCTTACCGCAACGTTTACCGAAAGGCATTGACGCAGTGACATTGGATAAGATTCGGTTGCTATTTCAAACGGCTACCATGCTGACGGCGGACGAGGCAGGTGAAAAAATTGGGGCTAGCCGCACAACAGCCCGACGCTATCTTGAGTATCTTATCACTGCTGGAGAGTTGGAGGCCGATCTCAGTTATGGTACGGTGGGACGCCCAGAACGAACGTACCGTAAATTACATCGTCACACATCCTGATTAGACGGATTGGATAACTGCATCTAAAGTTTAAACAGATTACACGAATGTGATGAGGTCGACAGATGCAATGGCGTTTTTGTTTGACAACAGTACTGGGTGTTGTTCTGAGCTTTAGCCCTAGTGTGAAGGTTCAGGCTCAGGGGCTGGAATCGTTAACGTACTACACAGAAAACTATCCACCACTGAATTTTGCTAAAGAAGATGGTAAACCCGCGGGGATTGCGGTGGATTTACTCCTAGAAGCCGCGGCGGCGGTTAATGTCACCTTGAACTTGGAGCAGATTTTTGTTCAACCTTGGCCACGTTCTTATCGGTCGGCGTTGTTAAAACAGGATGGCGTACTTTTTTCTACGACACGTACAACACATCGTGAAAATTTATTTAATTGGGTCGGTCCTATTGCCGATATCAAAGTGGTAGTGCTGGCACGCAAGTCGAGTCAGATCAAAGTGAATGACCCTATCGAGTTGGGAAATTACCGAATTGGCGTGATCCGTGATGACATTGGAGAACAGCAATTACTGCAACTCGGTATACCACGGGAATCCATGGTAGAAGGTTCCACCGTCAGTAGCTTGGCCGAGCAATTGCTAAAAAAACGCATTGATCTGCTCGCTTATGATGAAAGAACCGCACTTTGGTGGATGAGCCAAGATAGCTATCCCGTTCAAGAATTTGAAACGGTATACGTTTTGATGCAAGGTTCACTGTATTACGCATTTAACAAAAACATAGATAAGTCGGTATTGAACGATTTACAAAAAGGCATTGAGCTGATTAAAAACAGTGTCAATGAGAATGGTGTAACTCGTTATCAGGCAATACTGGACAAATATTGATAACCATCCCGAGAAGATGTGACGATTATGAGCAACCCAAGCAGTACTATTTTGACTGAAAGCGGCACTAACGAGCTAGAAATCATTGAGTTTCATCTCGAAAAAGTGCTTCCCGATGGGCGGACTAAAACCTGTTATTACGGTATTAACGTTGCCAAGGTTCGTGAAGTTATTCGTGTTCCAGAGACGACTGACTATCCGAATGCCCAGCCACACATGATTGGGGTATTTTCTTCACGGGAAATTTTAACCCCCTTGGTGGATTTAGCCGGATGGCTCGGTGTGCCGACTTCAACGGATATCAGTAAGAAATACGTGATAGTCACCGACTTCAACCGTATGACAAATGGTTTCTTGATCGACAGTATCAGCCGTATTCATCGTATTTCGTGGAACGATGTGGAATCACCTAGCCAGTTCCTCGAAGCGGGTGAGCAAGATTGTGTGGTTGCGGTCGTTCGACAAGACAAAAAACTCATCATGATCCTGGATTTTGAGAAGATCATTGCTGATATCAACCCTGAACTGAGTATGGAAAAATACGATGTGACGGTGGATAGAAAAGTCGATCTCAACCAGCGTATGGTGACCAAGCGTAATGCGAAAACCATTATGGTCGTTGATGACTCTGCCTTTATCCGAAGCTTAATCCAAGACACATTGAGTTCAGCGGGTTACAACATTATCGCTTGTAAAGATGGTGGCGAGGCCCATGAAAAGCTGATGGAGCTTAAGCAATCGGCAAAAGAGGAGAATATTCCTGTTAGTGAACTGGTCGATGCCGTCGTCACGGACGTGGAAATGCCAAGAATGGATGGTATGCATCTGATTAAACGTTTACGTGAGGATGACTCATACGCCACTATGCCAATAGTCATGTTCTCATCACTGATGAGTGACGATAACCGATCCAAAGCGCTTGCTCTTGGTGCCAATGATACGTTGACGAAGCCTGAAATCGGTAAAATGGTTGCGATGATGGATAAATATACTCTCAATCTTTGAGGATGAGTGGAGCATTGCTCCGCTTTTCTTATGGGAGTGATAACAGCGCTATCACCCAAGAGTTCTGCAGTAAAGCATGGTCGGTATCTTGCTGAGTGATGAAGGATAGAAAATGAAGTAACTGTGGAGGCAATATGCGCGTAACTTGGTTATCCATTCTCTTATGGTTTTCGACAAGTACTTTTGCCAGTCAGCAAACCATAACCTTGGTTTTAGCGGCGCAAAACGATAACGGGCATGCTTATTACCATGAGTTACTTACCAGATCTTTAGCGGCTCAAGGTATCTCTTTAATTATTAAAACGCCATACTCCCACGTACCGCAAAAACGGGTGGTGAAAATGGTTGAAAACAATCAACTGTCACTCACTTGGTTACTGGAAACTCCAGAGCGCAATAAAAAGTTTATTCATGTTGATGTACCGTTAACCAATGGTTTGATTGGGCAACGTATTTTATTAATTCCGCCTAGTCTACAAAGCCGTTTAGATAAAGTTTCTAACCTGAATGAATTTCGTCAAACACGGCTGGTGGCTGGGCTGGGTGAGGGATGGCTAGATATTGCGGTTTGGCGATCCAACCATTTACCTTTTTACATTCAAAACGGAGAGTGGCGTGACCTGTACAAGAAGCTTTCTGTTTCAGGCGTGGTGAACTACTTCCCGCGTGGTGTGACTGAAATCTACCAAGAATCCATTCTCAACCCACACTTAGCCATAGAGCAGAATCTGTTATTTCAATATCAACGAGATTTCAAGTTTTACCTCAGTCCTGAGGTTGCTCAGCATCAAGCGTTACTGGAACAAGCATTGAAGGCGGCACAAGAGTCCGGTTTAATGCGTGAACTGACCGAGAAGTATTGGGGGGAATCGCTCTCTTTATTAAGGCTGAATCAAAGACAGGTGATTGAACTACAGATACCCGTTGAAGATAAATAACCCGTGTTTCTCTAACCACTTTATTTTCCGCACAAAATCAGCAATAGAAACTGGTTTTTCAATACAACATCAGTTATCAATGACATTAATTCTTTTTTCTGGCTCAAATACCTTATGGTTGAAATTTTTATTGTCGTCATACTGTTAGTTCTGTTCTTTTTCGTGATCCAAAAGTATGTCATTCGTCACGATGACACTAAGGACTATGCCTATAAAAAGAAAGGCCCACTACTGGATATGAAGGAAAGCGCTTTCTTTAACGCACTGGTGAGTGCGGTTGGCGATCATGGCGTGGTCTTAGCGAAAGTGAATATGACCAATGTGATCACTCCAAGTAAAGTCGCGAACAAAAAGCACTGGTTTATTGCTTATAACAAGATCTCAAAAAGCTACTTTGACTTTGTGGTGTGCGATGCAAGAACGCTTGAACCCAGAGTCGTGCTCGAATTGGATGATGGGAAAGAGCTGCAAAAGGGCAAAGTAGAACGAGAAAAGTTGCTGCTGCACGTTTGTAAATCGGCCAACATCCCGTTGATTGGCACCAATATTCGCATGAGCTATCAAGTTGGCAAGTTAAGACGTTTACTCGCCGCGCACATTGATTTAATTCAAACCGAGCAGGAAGTGCGTTTTTGTAAACGCTGCGGCAGTCCTATGGTGATCAAAGTTGCCACACAAGGAGAATACCGAGGAAGACGCTTCTTTACCTGTAGTCGACAACCACACTGTTCCTACACGGAGAATTACAACGTGGTTTATGAATTTGAAGAAGAGGACAACGCCAGCAATCCCAGCGTTAATTAAACTCACACGTTCTCGGTTTGTTGATTAACCATTGTAGGATTGGTTGAGGCATGTCTGAATAGGCGAACCTGATTTCTTCCCGCCTTTTTGGCTCGATACAACTCCATATCCGCAAATTTCAGGAGATCGTTCAGCTGATCTCCTGCTTGATATTCACACACACCGATACTGATCGTCACTTGTACTCGTTTCTCTCCAAACGCGAACAGATGCTGGCTAACAATCGCTCTCAAGCGTTCGCAAACACGCCCAGCTTGCTCAAGCGATTGATCAAATAAAGTAACGCAAAACTCTTCACCGCCAATTCGATATAAATTGTTATCACCAACAACTTGAGCAAAAAGGCGAGTGGTTTCAATCAGCACTTTATCTCCAGTGTCATGGCCGAATTGATCATTAATCGATTTGAAAAAATCCAAGTCAATGACGAGTAAACAGAGCGAGGTTTGATCATTAAAACGTTCAAAATGTTGGAATGATGTGGTGAGTGACAAACGGTTGTGCGCGCCAGTTAAAGGATCACGTGAAGCAAGATAGAGTAGGGAGTTTTCAATTTTACGTCGGTTATCTTCGTAAACATGGGCAACCACCCAAATTCCGATATAAGCAAAGCAAAGATGCAGGAGCACTGACCAAGAGATGGCCGCGCCAGTTTGCTGCAACTGCCAGTAAATAATGTTGCTTTGTATGATCAAAAACAGGCAAGAGGTGACAAAGGCAAAGCGAGCAGAGGTAAAAATGTAAAACAGGATGGGAACGAAGCAGCTCCAAATATAAACCCCCATCATCAACGGTTTCATATAGGTTGCGAAAAGTGTCGTGCCAGTTAAGACAAACAGATAGAAGTAAATGTGCTGCTCCGTGTGGATGCGGCGTTTAGCCAGAGAATAAATATACAGGGAGTAGAAAGCGCAAACGAGCTCAAGTAACGCGAGTTCGACTAACTGTGTTGACCAAAAATTGATCATCACCATCAAGAAAGCGATCAAAGCCCAAAAAAAGCTTAAGCCGCATAACACTGAAGCCCGCAGCGTTTGTGTATTGTCAAATAACCTAGCATCCATGCACTTACCCTCTCCGGGGCTAAACGTAAGCGTTTATAGTACAGAGTTGAATATCTTGATCAACATTGATCTTGAATGCATATCACAAAAGTAGACGGCGCTCTAATTCTGTACAGAGCCAGTCATGGAACCCATAATGGCAGTAAAAATGTATTGGAAAGTGCAAAAAAACAGCAAAATGATGGCAGAAAAGCCAAACGATTCAAAAACAAAGAAATTGGGCTTGCACGTCAGAAAAACTGCCGCTAATATCCACCTCGTTCTCAAGCGATGCGTCCG
>NZ_WPDC01000083.1:0-14419 GCF_035615595.1 Vibrio sp. R-1
GGCTCTAGGCCAGCTTTTATTTTGCGATTTTCCCATCACACCGATTCCTCTTCGCCGCTTTGACTTATCGGCTTACTCGAAATCACGATTTTGAAATAAAACCATAATTTTTAAGCAAAAGAGTAGATTACAGACTAGGCTTAAATTGTTAGGGATTTGTATACAGCGGTTGTATGTCGTCATGACATTTTCAAAGGGGAAACAACTATGAGTATTTTTGAACACTTTCAGGCACGCTATGAAGCCGCCAAGGATGAAGAGCTGTCCATTCAGGACTTTCTGGCTCTGTGTAAAGAAAACAAAAGTGCTTATGCCAATGCCGCGGAGCGCTTGTTGCTGGCTATCGGCGAACCCGAGATGATTGATACATCCAAACACTCGCGCCTTAGCCGTATTTTTTCCAACCGAGTGATTGCTCGTTATAAAACTTTCGAAGATTTTTATGGCATGGAAGAAGCCATAGAACAGATCGTCGCTTACCTCAAGCATGCTGCGCAAGGCTTGGAAGAGCGCAAACAGATTCTCTATTTACTTGGCCCTGTGGGCGGAGGTAAATCATCACTGGCAGAAAAGCTCAAAGCCTTAATGCAACAAATGCCAATTTATGTGTTATCAGCCAATGGTCAACGCAGTCCTGTTAACGACCACCCCTTCTGTCTATTTGATGTGAATGAGGATGGTGAACTGCTCAAACAAGAATATGGCATTGATCGTCGTTACTTGCGTTCCATCATGTCACCTTGGGCTGCCAAACGCCTGCATGAATTTGGTGGTGACATCACTAAATTCAAAGTAGTGAAAGTACGTCCATCCATTTTGGATCAAATCGCGGTCGCTAAAACCGAGCCGGGTGATGAAAACAACCAAGATATTTCGTCTCTGGTCGGTAAAGTCGATATTCGTAAACTCGAACACTTTTCACAAGATGACCCAGATGCCTACAGCTACTCCGGTGCGCTATGCCGAGCCAACCAAGGTTTAATGGAATTCGTGGAAATGTTCAAAGCACCGATTAAAGTGCTACACCCACTGTTAACGGCCACCCAAGAGGGTAACTATAACGGTACTGAAGGGCTTTCTGCGTTACCATTTGATGGCATGATCCTCGCTCACTCCAACGAATCCGAGTGGCAGACTTTCCGTAACAACAAAAACAACGAAGCGTTCCTAGACCGGGTTTATATTGTCAAAGTGCCTTACTGTCTGCGCGTTTCAGAAGAAGTCAAAATCTACCAAAAACTGCTGGATCACAGTGAGCTCTCCAAGGCCCCTTGTGCCCCAAGCACACTCGATCTGCTGGCGCAATTTAGCGTATTGTCACGCCTGAAAGTGCCAGAGAACTCTTCCCTGTTCTCAAAAATGCGCGTCTATGATGGTGAAACGCTCAAAGATACCGATCCAAAAGCCAAAAGCTATCAAGAGTACCGTGATTACGCAGGCGTTGACGAAGGCATGTCTGGGCTTTCCACCCGCTTCGCGTTCAAAATTCTCTCTCGCGTGTTCAACTTCGATCACTCCGAAGTCGCCGCGAACCCAGTACATCTGTTCTACGTTATCGAACAGCAAGTCGAGCGTGAGCAGTTCCCACAAGAAACGGCGGATCGCTACAATGAGTTCCTCAAAGGCTATTTAATCCCGCGCTATGTCGAATTCATTGGCAAAGAGATCCAAACTGCTTACTTAGAGTCTTACTCTGAGTACGGTCAGAATATTTTTGACCGCTACGTCACCTACGCCGACTTCTGGATTCAAGATCAAGAGTATCGCGATCCAGAAACGGGCCAACTGTTTGACCGCTCTGCACTCAACAGTGAACTGGAGAAAATTGAGAAAACCGCGGGGATCAGCAATCCAAAAGATTTCCGTAATGAAATCGTTAACTTCGTACTGCGTGCCCGTGCCAACAACAATGGGCAAAACCCAGTGTGGACCAGCTACGAGAAATTGCGCACTGTGATTGAGAAAAAGATGTTCTCCAATACTGAAGATCTGCTTCCAGTCATCTCCTTCAACGCTAAGACCTCATCCGACGATCAGAAGAAACACGATGACTTCGTCGCTCGTATGATGGAAAAAGGGTACACCGAAAAACAAGTCCGCTTGCTGTCTGAGTGGTACTTGCGAGTACGTAAATCCTCATAGTGTGTATGCCGTGTAATGGTCGGCGGTAGTGCAACTACCGCCACCTACGGTGTTACCTACCCCACAGAATCGCTGTTGGGCTGTAGGTCACCCCCTCAACAAACTCGATTCGAGTTTGAGGTGATGTCATTAGGGAGAGGCTCATGGCGCAATTTATCGACAGAAGGCTAAACGGCAAAAATAAAAGTACCGTCAACCGACAACGCTTTTTACGCCGTTACAAAGAGCAGATTAAAGAGTCGGTTGCGGATGCCGTTAACCGCCGCTCAATCACTAATACCGAGTCTGGAGAAGATGTTTCCATTCCAACTCGTGACATTAAAGAGCCGATGTTTCATCAAGGCAAAGGCGGCGTGCGTGAACGTGTGCATCCGGGCAATGACCAGTTTATTCGTGGCGATAAAATCGATCGCCCTAAAGGTGGCCAAGGCAGCGGCGGCTCAGGTGAAGGTGAGGCCAGCGCCGATGGTGAAGGCAGCGATGATTTCGTATTCCAAATTTCCAAAGATGAATACCTCGATATTCTGTTTGAAGATTTGGCGCTACCCAATCTCAAGAAAAACCAAGTTAACAAAATCACCGAATGGAAAACCCATCGTGCGGGTTTTCAAACCTCAGGTGTGCCCTCCAATATTTCTGTGGTGCGTTCACTGCAACAATCTTTAGCGCGCCGTACGGCGATGACCGCTGGTAAACGCCGTTTGATGAGTGAGTTGGAAGAGGAACTCGAACGTATTCAGCGCAGCGAACCACCACAAATCATGGAAGAGATGCGCATCAAGCAAGAGATTGAGGAGCTACGCAATAAAATCGATAGCGTGCCCTTTATCGATACCTTTGATTTGCGCTTCAAAAACTACGAAAAGCGCCCGATTCCCTCCAGTCAGGCGGTAATGTTCTGTCTGATGGACGTGTCAGGCTCGATGGATCAAGCGACCAAGGATATTGCAAAACGCTTTTATGTACTGCTGTACCTGTTCTTAACTCGCACTTATGAAAACGTGGAAGTGGTATTTATTCGCCACCATACCCAAGCTAAAGAAGTGAATGAGCACGACTTCTTCTACTCGCAAGAAACCGGCGGCACCATAGTGTCCAGTGCGCTCAAGCTGATGCATGAAATCATTGAAGCTCGCTACCCACTGGGTGAGTGGAACATTTATGGCGCACAAGCTTCTGATGGGGATAACTGGGCAGACGATTCACCGCGCTGCAAAGAGTTACTCTCTAACAAGCTGCTGCCCTATTGCCAATACTATGCCTATATCGAAATCACGCGTCGCTCACACCAAACGTTGTGGCACGAATATGAAAAATTACAGGCCTCCTTCGATAACTTCGCGATGAAGAACATCCGCAGTGTTGAAGATATTTTCCCTGTGTTTAGGGAGCTGTTCCAAAAGGAAAATGCGTAGGGAGATTGTGAGATGACTACCAAAGCCAAAGCCGCACCTAAGCGTAAAGCAACGAACAGTAAGCGACTGCCCGATGGCCCAGATTGGACGTTTGAACTGATCGAGCGCTACCATCAAGAAATCCGTCGCGTGGCAGAGCTTTATCGTTTGGACACTTACCCAAACCAGATTGAGATCATCACCTCAGAGCAGATGATGGATGCCTATTCCAGCATCGGCATGCCAATCAACTACAACCATTGGTCGTTTGGTAAAAAATTCATTCAAACCGAGCAAACCTACAAACATGGTCAGATGGGGTTGGCATACGAAATTGTGATTAACTCCGATCCTTGTATCGCCTATCTAATGGAAGAAAACACCGTAACCATGCAAGCCCTGGTGATGGCGCATGCCTGTTACGGCCACAATTCCTTCTTCAAAGGTAACTATCTATTCCAAACCTGGACAGATGCCAGCTCGATCATCGATTACCTGCTGTTTGCCAAAAACTACATTGCTGAGTGTGAACAGAAATTTGGCGTGAACGAAGTGGAAAAGTTACTCGACTCTTGTCATGCCTTAATGAATTACGGGGTTGACCGTTATAAACGCCCCGAAAAAATCTCGATTGCCGAAGAAAAAGCGCGTCAAGAAGAGCGCGAAGCTTATCTGCAATCACAAGTGAATGCCTTATGGCGAACCGTGCCGAAAAAGGCCGTAGAGCAAGAGAAGCAGCGCCGCTTCCCAAGTGAACCACAAGAAAACATTCTCTATTTTATTGAGAAACACGCCCCTTTGCTGGAGCCTTGGCAACGTGAAATCGTGCGTATTGTGCGTAAAGTCAGCCAGTATTTTTATCCACAAAAGCAGACGCAAGTCATGAACGAAGGATGGGCGACGTTTTGGCACTACACCATACTCAACCATCTTTATGATGAAGGCTTACTCAGCGACAAGTTCATGCTGGAGTTTTTGCACAGTCACACCAGCGTTGTGGCACAGCCGCCCTACAACAGCCGTTATTTCAGTGGCATTAACCCTTATGCACTCGGTTTTGCCATGTTCCGTGATATTAAGCGGATCTGCGAAGAGCCGACCGAGGAAGATAAAGAGTGGTTCCCAGAGTTGGCCGGCGCAAACTGGTTAGATGCGCTTCATTTTGCGATGCGCAACTTTAAAGATGAGAGCTTTATCAGCCAATATCTGTCACCTAAGCTGATCCGCGACTTTAAGTTCTTTGCGATCTGCGATGATGATAGAAAAAATCACATTGAAATCAGTGCTATTCACGATGATCTCGGATATCAACAAATCCGCGAGAAACTCGCGGCGCAATACAATCTCAGTAATCTTGAACCCAACATTCAAGTGTATAGCGTTGATGTTCGAGGCGACCGTTCGTTAACCTTGCAGTATGTACCACACGATCGTATTCCGTTAGATCCAAGCTATGAGGAGGTGCTGAAACACTTGCACCGTCTATGGGGTTTTGAAGTCAAACTGGAGGAGGTCAAAGACACAGGAAGAAGAGAGATCCTCGCAACCTGCCCCAAAAAGAACGACTCGGAAAGTCGAATCTAAGTACTGGGGCTGCAATACAACATCCCTAACACTTAATAAAAAAGCTCCTGCAAAGGAGCTTTTTTCTGCTTAGCTATTTTTTCTGCTTAGCTGCTTTTTTCTACTTAGCTTAAAGATAACTACTGCGCACGCTCAGCCACGATGCGTCGCACCACTTCCAAATCTTCCGGCGTGTCCACCCCTGCTGGCGGTGCTTCTAACGCAACCGCAACATGGATTTTCTCACCATGCCACAACACACGAAGTTGCTCTAAACATTCAATCTTTTCAAGCTGGCTTGGCTGCCAATCCAGATAGGTATTGATAAAGCCTGCGCGGTAGGCATAGATGCCGATATGGCGTAGCAAAGGCTGAACGATAGCTTTATCCGCTTTAGCGAAGTTATCACGATCCCAAGGAATCGTGGCACGACTGAAGTACAGCGCATAACCGTTTTTATCGGTGATCACTTTCACCGCATTCGGGTTGAACACTTCCGCTTCATCTTCAATTTCCACCGCCAACGTTGCCATCGGCGCGCTGCATGCCGCTAAGTTATCCGCCACTTGGCGGATAATCGCCGGTGGAATCAAAGGCTCATCACCCTGCACATTCACCACAATGTGATCGGCGGGAATCGCCATTTTCGCCACCACTTCCGCCAGACGTTCGGTGCCAGATTGATGATTCGGCGAAGTCATACACACCACACCACCGAAAGCTTGAACCGCTTGTTCAACACGCTCATCGTCGGTTGCAATGATCACGCGGTCGGCTCCCGCTTGCATGGCTTGCTCATATACCCACTGAATCATTAGCTTGCCGCCAATGTCGGCGAGAGGCTTACCCGGTAAGCGCGTGGATTGGTAACGCGCAGGGATCACGACAGTAAATGACATTAGCGTCCCTCATCCATGCTCATGCTGCGAGCTTCCGGCTCTAAAAGCACAGGAATGCCTTCTTTGATGGGATAAGCCAGACGATCCAGCTTACAAATCAGCTCTTGGCGATCTTTATCGTAAGTCAGCTTACCTTTACACACTGGGCAAGCGACGATTTCAAGCAGACGGTGATCCATACGGTTCCATTACCTCTTTAATTTTGTCCACAATACGCTGCTCCGCTTCTGGAGCAAACTGAGCCGAAACGGGCAGATACCACCAATTGGGCTGGGCAAACTCAGCGCATTTTACGGCATCTTTTTCTGTCATGATCAGATGATCGCCTTGCTGCGCCAGTTGATTTAACTGAGCAGCATCAAAGGCTTGATGATCGGCAAAACCTTGGCAATGAACTAAATCGGCATTGAGTTCACGCAAAGTATTAAAAAATCGGGAAGGATGGCCAATCCCAGCCAACGCACATAAGCGAGTGAGCTTACTCACCGCACAGCGTTCACCCGTCTTAAGATTCACCGCATCCGTCGGTTGCAGACGCATTGCGATTTCATTGCTCTGCGCCACACCGCCATTGGTGATAATGAAATCGACTTCATCGAGTCGGCTGACAGGTTCACGCAGAGGACCTAAAGGGATCAATTGCTGGTTACCGAAACGGCGAACGCCATCCACTACTGCAATTTCAATATCGCGCTGCAGCGCATAGTGCTGCAAGCCATCATCCGTAACGATGATATTGACCCCGTGTTCAAGCAGCGCTTTTACCGCTTGGCTGCGTACAGGATCGACCGCTACAGGCGCTTTGGTACGCTGAAAAATGAGTTTCGGCTCATCACCGCAATGCTGAGCCGGGGTTTGCTCATTCACCACCAGCGGATAGCTGGGCGCTTTAGCGCCATAACCACGTGAAACGACCCCCGGACGATAGCCAAGGTTTTGCAGCGTTTCCACCAGCCAAACCACAACAGGGGTTTTGCCATTACCACCGGCCGTAATGTTACCCACCACGACCACGGGTAAGGGTGCACGATAGGAGGGTTTCTTCGCCGTTTGGTAAGCGTGACATCGTGAGCGGCTGATGACACCAAACAGTACGCTGAATGGCCACAACAGTGGCCATAACAAATAACTCAATGGATGGCGGTGAAACCAGATCTTTTCTATCACCACTATTCACCAAACTGGATGCGATGCAGCTGAGCGTATGCGCCATCTTGCGCCAACAGATCAGCATGGCGACCACGCTCAATGATTTCACCTTCATCAACCACAAGAATTTCATCTGCTTGTTCGATGGTAGATAAACGGTGCGCAATCACCAGCACGGTTTTGTTTTTCTGCAGCTCATCTAACGCCGCTTGAATGGCACGCTCCGATTCAGTATCCAGTGCCGACGTCGCTTCATCAAGGATCAGCACAGGCGCATCGCGCAGCAATGCGCGAGCAATCGCCACTCGCTGACGCTGACCGCCGGATAAACTGGTGCCATTCTCACCGATCACGGTATCCAAACCTTGCGGCATGTTTTCAATAAACTCCATCGCATGGGCTTGACGTGCGGCTTGCTCAATCTGCTCGCGGGTGTATTCACCTTCGGCAGCGTAAGCGATGTTATTGGCGATGGTGTCGTTAAACAGATGTACGTTTTGCGAAACCAAGGCAAAGTGACGACGCAGATTGGTCAGCTTGTAATCACGCACATCGTGCCCATCAAGACAGATCGACCCACTGTCGACATCATAGAAACGAGTAAACAGATTAGCGATGGTCGATTTACCTGAGCCAGAACGACCAACCAGAGCGACCGTTTTCCCTTGCGGAATCGAGAACGAAACATGGGATAACGCTGGTTTTTCTTTGCCTTGGTAGGTGAAAGTTACGTCTTTCACTTCCACTTCACCGTTGACACGCTCTGCCTCATATTTGCCATTATCGCGCTCGGTTTCGAGATCCATCAAACCAAACAAGGTCTGGCAAGCGGCCATACCACGCTGAAACTCCGACGTTACACTGGTCAAGGCTTTAAGTGGGCGCATTAGGCCAAACATGGCTGAGAACACCACAGTAAATGTACCTGGAGTCAACTCAGCGCGAATCGAATCGACACTGGCTAAAAAGAGCACCGCAAACAGGGCAAGTGAGGCAATCATTTGAATCACCGGGTCTGCAATCGACTGTGCCGATACCAGCTTCATGGTTTGTTGGCGCATGCTGTTACTGACTTTGTCAAAGCGTTTGCGTTCGACCTCTTGACCGCCGTAGCTCAGTACCACTTTATGGCCCTTGAGCATCTGCTCTGCCGATGAAGTCACATGCCCCATAGCCGTCTGCATGTTGCGCGAAATCTTACGAAAACGCTTAGAAACAAAGCTAATCGCAAAAGCCACCACTGGTGCGACGACAATCAGTACCAAAGAGAGTTGCCAGCTATTCCAAAACATCAAGGTGAGCAAGCCAATAATGCTCGCCCCTTCACGTACAATACTGACTAACGCGCGGCTGGTTGCGCCAGCCACTTGTTCTGAGTCGTATGTGATGCGCGATAATAAGCCGCCCGTTGACTCTTGGTCGAAAAAACGAACTGGCATGTGCATAAAATGGTTAAACAGACGGCGACGCATCTGCATCACTACATTGCCGGACACCCAGCTCAAACAGTAAGAAGAGGCAAATCCACTTAAACCACGCACAAACATAAGCCCTAAAATCATAAACGGCAGAATGCGCAGGAAGTTGGATTCCGCATTACCAAAACCTTCATCCAATAAAGGTTTTAGTAAAGAAATCATATAAGTATCAGCAGCGGCATTAATAACTAAGGCTATAGTTGAAACCACCAAGCCCGCTTTGTATAAGCGGATATAAGTCCACAGACGCTTAAAGGTCTGCCAGTTAGATTCGTCAGAGTGCAATGACATAAAGAAGCTTTTCTGATTATAAAATTGCGCTCATTCTACTCCTTTACGCAGCATCTGCCTATACCAAGGCTGCCAGCCAAGGCTACGCTGGGTAAACCAATCCAGCTGATCTGGATAGAAAAAGAGGCTAATTTGCCCAGCTTGTCCAGTATCTAGCCACTCAACTTGCTGAGCTTGATAACGTGCCACGACTTGCGGATTAGGCAAATTCCAGCGGTTATCTTTCGCCACAGAAGCAATCGCAAGTTTGGGATTCACTTGGGCAATAAACTCTGCGGTGGACGATGTTTTACTGCCGTGGTGCGGCACGATCATCACCTCACTTTGCAGTTGCGCTCCGTCGCGAGCAAGCAGCCACTCCCCCATGGCTGTGACATCCCCGGAGAGCAGTACAGAATGCTTAGACTGAGTATCAGTCATACGAATCACACACGAATGCTGGTTGTACGCTCGGCTAACCGCTTGTGGTGGCCATAACACCGTAAAATGGAGAGATTGCCACTGCCAGCTTTCACCACGGATACAAGGCATAAACTCTGTCCCGAGTTGGCTGGCACGAATCCAATTGGGTTGCCAGCGCTCAGCTAAACCTTGCCAATCACCCGCATGATCATTATCAAGATGACTTAAAATCACTCCATCGACTTGGCGTAGCCCTCGCTGTTGGAGAATAGGCTCAATCACGCTTTGCACATAACTGCCTCCCGGCCAACTGCTGCCTGTATCGTAGACAATTGCTCGCTCATCTTGCTCAATCACAATCGCCAAGCCATGTCCAACATCCAGCACATCCATTCGCCAAAGTGGAGTGAGGCAGGGAAACCACCACCATAAGCCCATCATACCCAATAATAAGCTGCAGGCTTTTAAGTTCATAAATCGATAAAGTAAGAGTATGGCCACACTCGCTGCGACCACACCTTGTACTTTGCTGGGGACCACCCACCAGCCTACATCGGCAAACTGCAAAGCCCAATCGAGCGGTAAAAACGTCCAATCCACCCAAGGCCAGTAAGCGGCGGCCACACTAGGCCATACCACCATGAGTAATAGACCCAAAAACAAAGCTGGGACAATCACCAACGAAAACCAAGGAATAAACACCAAATTGTACAGAACTGCCGTTACGCTTAAGCCACCGAAAAAATAGGCCGTGACCGGCGCCATTAAACAGACGAGAAACACCTGCGCCCAAAGCAGAGCTTTCCACCACACCTGACGCTGGCTTTGACTGGCTAATTGGTAGAGAACAATCGCGACCGCCAAAAACGACATCCAGAAACTGTTTGAAAGTGAGGCGAATGGCGACCAAAGCAAGACCGCGGCTAAGGAGAGTAGAATCCGCTTGAGTGCAGAAAGAGGAAAAGCCAACATGACCAACGCCACATTGAGTAAGCACATGATCAATGCACGCTGAGTAGGCAACGTAAATCCGGCCAGCCAAGCGTAGAGCACCGCCAGTAAAGCCCCACACACAAAAGGGGACCACAATAACTGAGCATGAAGACGCATCATGCCGAGCCCGAAAAAATAACCCACGCTAAAAGCGATACCAATGTGCAGCCCCGAAATCGCCACTAAATGAATTAAGCCACTATTGCGTAAGGCTTGCCACTCTTGCTCATCAATACCTTTTCGCTCGCCAAACGTCAGGGCTAAGATCAATCCTTGGTATGGGCTGGTATGCGTTAATTGTTCCAGCTCAAAAAACAAACTTGACCTTATGCCACTCTCTTGCACAATTTGATAAGCGGTGTCAGGTTTTACGACCGCCCGTGCGACGACAGATTGCGCCATGTAATGCGCTTCTAAATCAAAGCCGGTTTGGTTGAGTCGACCTACTATCGGCTTGAGAGTTACCGAAAATTCGACGCGGTCATTGGGTTGTAACAGTAAAGGGGCACTTAAACGTATGCGAGGGCGAGTCATTTTGTTTAAGGTTTGTCCATTCACTTCATGAATGAGGACAAAACCCTCATAAGCGTAACGAGTTTGCGTAAAAAAGCTGTCAACACGGCCTTTTATGATAATATCCGGCCCTGCTTGATAGAGCACATTGGATTGATCTCGTATAAGGTTGCCCTGTAGCACAATGGTTAGTATGGCAGCCACGAAGCCAAGGAATTGACGGCCAACTCGGTGATAACCGAGCAAAACCTTAACAATAAGGCATAACCAAGCCCAACCCCAACTCGGCATCCAAGGCCAATAAGGGGCAGACAGCACGGTGATCGAAAAAGAAATGAGAGACCAGTAATTCGACAAGAGAGTCATAATCCCGTATGCCAAGAAAATTCATTAAACGGTTTATGCCTGACCACGATGTGATCAAACGCCAAAAAGCGCTGCGCGTGTTTGGTAATGTGCTGTATAACCCAAACCTATGGTGCTTAAACCGCCGCTCTGCCGCTGGCGCGTTTGCGGTAGGGCTGTTTATGGCCTTTGTACCACTGCCCAGCCAAATGATCATGGCTGCCGGTCTCGCCATCGTACTGGGGGTCAATCTGCCACTCTCCATCGCCTTAGTGTGGATCACCAACCCGATCACTATGCCTGTCATCTTCTATTTCACATACAAGCTCGGCGCATGGTTGATGGGAACTCCCGCTCAATCCTTCCATTTTGAGCTGACTTGGGAATTTTTACTCAATCAAATGAGCACCATTGGACCACCGTTCTTACTCGGCTGCGCAGTTTGCGCGGTGTTGGCATCGTTAATTGGTTACTTTGGGATTCGCGGTTTGTGGCGTTACTCTGTTGTGCGCAGTTGGCAAAAACGTCGCACCAGTAAAATGCCGGAGAATCTGCCTTAACGCATCTTGTGCACTCACGATTGCAAGAGAGTTGCGAACAAGCGCAGCTTAAACAATGCAAACTCTGTTTACTCAGAATGACAAAAGGACCCGAAGGTCCTTTTTTGTTTGGTGTTATTTACTACTCAACACTTGCGCAGGATTGAGTCGGCTTGCGCGCCGCGCGGGGTACCAAGTCGCCAGCAAACTGAGCACAATCGCCGTCCCTGAAACCAGCACTACATCTGCCCACTCCACCTGTGAAGGAAGAAAATCAACGAAATAGATATCACCGGATAAAAACTGATGTCCGATCAGATGCTCTAACCCTTTGATCAAAGGCGTTAAATTAAAGGCGACAACCACACCCAATACACTGCCGACCACACTACCCAGAACCCCAGAAAACACGCCTTGCCAGACGAAAATACGTTTGATCAAGCCATCGGTCGCGCCCATAGTGCGCAATATAGCGATTTCGCCTGCGCGATCTTTTACCGCCATCATCAGAGTCGAGACGATGTTAAAGCTCGCGACCCCAATCACCAGAACCATTACTAAATACATAATGGTGCGCACCAACTGAATATCGCGATACAAAAAACCGTACTTTTGCTGCCAACTGTGCAGATAGACGTATTCGCTCAGTTGATTGCCCACATCACGTACGATCTGCGTGGCTTGCAGCACATCAGCCACCTTAACAGAGATACCGGTAACACCACTGCCTAAGTGAGCGTAAGCTTGGGCATCTTCTAGCGGCAGTAGCGCTAAGCTGTGATCAATCTGCCCGTTCAGTGCCAATAAGCCGCTGACTTTCACACGGACCCGCTTCGGTGCTTGCACCTTGTCACCACTGGTGGCACTTGGGATCATCAAGGTAATGAAATCACCAACCTGCACGCCTAATTTCTCCGCAACGCCTTGGCCTAAAATCACCTGCTGCTGGCCGGGGCGAAACTCTTGCCACGCCTGTGCGGTAATAAACTGCGACAAGCGAGATACGGCTTGTTCACGCTGCGGATCCACACCACGCACCTCAATCGCTTTAAGCTGAGTGCCACTTTCGGCAAGTGCTGTGATCTTCACATACGGCGCTGCCGCAACAATTTGTGGGTGACGCGCGGCTTGCGCCATTAAATCAGGCCAGCGTTCGACAGGTCCGCGCACGCCCTCAAATTCCCCATGTGGGATAACGGACAGAACACGGGTTTGCAATTCACGCTCAAAACCATTCATCGCCGAAAGGCCGATGATGATCACCGCCACCCCAACCGCAATCCCAATCGTGGACGACAGCGAAATAAACGACACCATTTTGTTGCGTTGTTTAGCGCGACTAAAGCGTCCGCCAATAAACAGAGCGAGAGAGGAAAACACTTAAGCCCCCGTGATATCGGTTAGCAGCCCATCTTTCATGTGCATGTGACGATCCATTTTCGCCGCCAACTCGCCATCGTGAGTGACCACTAAAAAGGCGGTACCGGATTCGCGGTTCAACTCACGCATCAAATCGTAAATCGACAGCGCCGTTTTATGGTCCAGATTGCCCGTCGGTTCATCGGCCAGCACTAAATCCGGCTTATTGACTAACGCGCGAGCAATGGCGACGCGCTGTCTTTCGCCGCCAGATAATTCCGATGGACGATGCGCCACGCGATGGCCTAAGCCCACTCGCTCAAGCAGGCTCTGCGCCTTCGCTTTGGCTTTCGCCACATTCATGCCACCAATCAAGAGCGGCATCGCCACATTTTCTAAAGCAGAAAAATCCGCCAGCAAATGGTGAAACTGATAAACAAATCCTAAGTGCTGATTGCGGATCTTCGCTTGCTTATTCGAACTTAACTGATGCAAAGACTGGCCAAGAAACTCCACTTGCCCTTCACTGGCGTCATCCAGTGCACCCAAAATATGCAGCAAGGTACTTTTGCCTGAGCCAGAAGAGC
Source organism: Vibrio sp. R-1 (assembly GCF_035615595.1). Lineage (NCBI taxonomy): Bacteria > Pseudomonadati > Pseudomonadota > Gammaproteobacteria > Vibrionales > Vibrionaceae > Vibrio > Vibrio sp. R-1. The sequence continues at coordinate 13,655 of NZ_WPDC01000083.1, forward strand.
CGATGATTGAGACCAACTCACCGCGTTTTAGCTCAAAACTCACCCCTTTAAGAACCTGAGTTTGCAACTCCCCTTCTTGATAGGTTTTGCAAACCTGATGACAACGTAAAAGGTTATTCATAACGTAACGCCTCAGCGGGTTGAACAGAAGATGCGCGATAGGCTGGAAACAGCGTTGCCAACAGACTTAATACAATCGCAAGAACAATAACGAGGACAATCTGCAGCGGATCAATCGCCACTGGCAAACTGCCACCCACCGAAAAAAGGGCAACACCTAAGGCTTCCATCAGGCTATTTAAATTGGCCGCCAACAGCACACCAAGTAAACCACCAACCAGCGCGCCAATCACACCACTGCTGGCGCCTTGTACCATAAAAATCGCCAGCACATGTTGTGACTGCATGCCTTGAGTTTTTAAAATCGCCACCTCAGCCTGCTTCTCCATCACCACCATGATCAGCGCAGAAATAATATTAAACGCAGCCACCCCAACGATAAGTCCGAGCATCAGCCCCATCATGTTCTTTTCCATACGTACCGCTTGAAACAGTTCACCGCGCTGCTCACGCCAGTCGCTCCATTGCCAATCTTGCGGCAATGGCTGTTCGGCAAGCTGACTGACCACAAACGGGTCATCAAAAAATAGCCGCCAACCTGAAATGGTCTGCACATCATAGCGCAATAGCTTGGCCGCATCGCGCAGATGGGTCACCATGAGTTGCCCATCCACATCCGAGCCCGTATTAAAAATTCCCGCTACC
>NZ_WPDC01000084.1:0-13924 GCF_035615595.1 Vibrio sp. R-1
CCTAAGATTCGATTTTCTTAAATACAGTAATTAACTCTCTTTCTTTCTTACCAAGCCAAAAGTCCTTGCGGCCAACTATCAGTAAGAGCATAGACTCGTCGGAGACAATATTTCTTCTCCAAGAATGTCTATCTGTCGCGGAGGGGAATGGTCTATCTTCCGGGTGTGTGTGCCACTCCCCAAGGTACAGATGAGTACCAGCAGATCTTTCAAAGGCCTCATTCACTCGTGACTGATGGTGAACTCCTCGACGATCAACTCTGCACCTCTGACGAATGTCGCCAGACCCAGGTTCAGAGATATCGCAAACAACCAAATGTTGTCCTCTACGCTCTCCTATAAGGACACCAGCAGACTCAGGAGTAAGATGATGGAGCTGACGATAAGACAGTAACCGCGTTACTACATGTCCCATAATGACAACAAGGCAATCACTCTCATCTTTGAAAACAAGTTCGACATCACTCATCACAAATATTACATCCTGAGAAGCGCTTTAGAGTTCTCGGCTTTTTCGAACGAGAACCATCTAACATATGCTCACTATAGTTCCAGGGAAGTGTATGCTCTAGCGTATTCAAGACGGCCTCCTGAGCTAAAGCCGCCGTTATATGGCTTACTGCAGCATCATATGGTGTATATGTACTCCCACAACTTATGTGCTTCTCTTTTGCCAGATCAATGCCCTCAAAACGAAGATCTATATTGTTTCGATAAACTGCTGGATCAGCCATCATACAACCATAACAGCAGCGACCATCATCAACCAAAACCTTTGAAGCCCGTCCATTACCATCATTAAATGCATGAATAAGAACAGGCCTAATATCTGCAATTAGAGTCCTAGCCACTGCTGCAAGACGTTTGGAAACAGGTGGGCGACCTGTTGCATCAATAACAATGTCATATTTCGATAGAACATCTGCCTGGATAGGGAACTGTCTGTCAATTCCTTTAATACTCTGAGCGATATGGACGGCTTCCTTCAGGCTATTGGCTAAAGCTATAGATTTCGCTAGACCAAAGTTATGAGCTGTCAGAGAATGCCGAGCAAAATTGTGTGGTTTGAAAGAATCATTATCATAAAGGTGGAAGTAATTTTCTCCGCAGCCAGCACCACTACGCAGCAGCAGTTCTGCCAAATATCCACCTATAGTCCCGCATCCAATAAGAGCAATACGCTTCTGACTTAAATTTCCAACGTCTGGTCGCGATTGATTACGACTTAGTAGAGTGTCTCGATCAGCTCTGGTCACACCTAGCCGCTTAAAGTTGGCACTCACAAACTTGCCACCTAATAATGCCGCTTCATTATTTATGTTCCGCTTTCTAGCGGCATTCCTACCAAAGTACCGCTTACCAATAACATCTAAATTCAGCTCCAAGTAAACGGCCAATTCATCTTGCCCCTCCACATCAAACAACAATATGTGACGTTTTGTCCTCTTGGCCATCAAGAGAGTAACCGTCCGAGCATGCGCAGAGCAATCAACGAGCTTCAACCAACTTAACACCTCACGAAGGCAAGATGGAGGCCAGTTTACACCTGCCAAACGGTTCGGCTTTACTGATATACAATGTGTTGTAATTGACACTTCTTGCAGGGAGCTTTCATCGAACTTTCTTTGGTTCAACCATTTTACTAACTCTTCACTTTGCTCAGAGCAAGCAGCTACGTACTCTCTCCGGATAGAGCCACTACTTAGCTCAGCTTCTACTAGATGAGCCTTTAACTGAGCTTTTCTCGATGGCTTAGCTAACAGGTAGAGCTCTTCTTCTGATTGCCAATAAGCACTAAACTCTCCTTCAAGCTCAACATCATTTGACGTTCCACTCTCGACAGATGCGACAGAGTTATCCAAGGTTAGCTGTATTTGCTCATCCACATCTTGATAAGTTGACTTTAGATCATTGGAGTTCCAATCAGCCTCCATTTGAGCAACATAGCACAGGCAAAACCCGAAATTAATGTGAGGCAGTAGTCGACCTTTATACTGTTCAGGTTGCTGCAGAATATACGCAAAGGGTAACTGTATGTGCGGGTCATTCCACATAACCAAAGCAATTACAAATACCCCACCTTTAGTCGAGTACTCTTTTACGTAGTAGCCTTTGCGTCGGCTTTTTGTATCCAACAGAATGCCTTTAGGCATTTGTTTAGCGGGCGTATAACGAAATCCGCATCCCAGTAATGTATGATGTAATTCCTGCTTCACTTTCAGCCACTTACCATTGTGCTGCTGATTTTTTCAGGTTTCGAGGCTGAACTAGGTTCTTGAGCGAAAGCCGGTAAAGCCTTTGCCAAAACAATAAGCTCGCTATTAGTAACACGATTCCCAAACGCCATATTAATCTTTTTCAAGGCCTCTGACTTAGAGTCAGCTGACTCAGCAGATGACAGAATCTCTGGCAAACGCTCTAGTTTGCTCATAATGTCCATCTCCCGAGGGCCATGCTTATAAGAGGGTGGGAAGAGTGGCTTTTCATCGGTACTGTCAGGGCTCTCTACTCCCCTAGCAAACTCACCAGGTAAATGCTTAGCAATTATCTTCATTGTTTCTCCGAGATCACTAGCATCATGAGCAACGCTATCAAGAATGTTTACCGTTGCAGCCATAAGACTAATCGATGACGGACCTCCAACATCCCACTGCGCATCTCTCCACGCTTTCATAAAGCGACAAACCTTACGAAGATGTTTACCAATACGTATACAACTATCGTTGAACCAATCTTCAACTATTTTGGGGTCGCTATTGATCCATTTCCGATCACCTTCACGAAGAGCAAGGTTTACGTTTTCTGAATCTAATTCATAAGTTTCACTATCGTCAGTAATTGAATCTGCAACATATGATTCAAAAATGGCACCTTTAACAAATGATCTATTTGCTTCTAAAGCTATTTGCTTTTTCTGGAACTCATCTTTAGGGATTGCATACATTGGTACATCAATATGTGTTTTCTCTGCCTCAATCTTAATCCTCCCACAAGTCTGCTTAGCTTCAAATTTCCAGCCATGATTTTCAGCTACAAGTGACTTCAGTGATGCATCAACAAGAAGAATTAGTAAAGAATGACCAATCTTAGGCTCTGACTCAAAAATAGGCATTGGCATATAGGTTCCATCATCAATATCCATTTCTTGACCAGGGTGAAACGGGCGATTCAGCGTGTCATACTGAAAGCTTCCCTGAGTCCAAAAGCGAGGTGTCAATCCCAAAAACTCATCACGAGCATCATCATCCATCTCGTAAATAAGCTTAGCCACTTCTCGTTGTTCGTTGTCAGAAAGGTGCTTAATTTGGGTCGTTGACACCTTTTCCTGAATAATTTCAAACGTAAGAGCACTTTTTTTCACAGCCTTGGCAATACCCTTAGCTTCTTCAAATACATCTCGTGTTCTTAAGCGGATGATCTTACGCAATGCCTTTAGATTGTTCTTCTCCTCGTCTGTAAGAACTAGCTTGCCCATCAAGCCATCATTTCGGTTTGTGTAGTACTGGTGAAAGTTCCAAGTCATTCTCACTCTCCTCTAAGATTTACTTAAATTTGCGGGCAGGTACTTTGAAAAAATCTGCCAATGCTTTGTTTTTAGTGAACTCTTCAGTAGCTAACTGCCTACCGCGGCTAGCTAAATTACTGAGCGAGCTTGCAGAAGCGTTATCTAACGTAATGTCACCTGCAGCTTCATGAGGTATTGTGTCATCCAGGTACACGAGATTGCCTGCGGCCTCATGTGTCGCTAACTCTCTTAACAACATTGCTCTGTGAAGTTGCTGGTTTGCCGTCATGGTACTGAGAACTAACCGCTCTCCCATTCCCCATAATCCTAGATAACCGCTTTTACCTGCCAAACTAGAAGGGCTGAGACTATACTCCTCCCCCAAGGTACCTACGTTGAGTATCCTGACATCACTAACCTTTGTTTCAGGAAAATCTGTCGTCATATCACGAAAAACTTCATGTAAGCCAATAAAACTCGGATTGTTAGCAACCAAGCCTCCATCAGCAAAATAGGCATCCAAATCTTCACAATAGTGAGGAGCAAAATATGTGGGTGCTGCTGAAGTAGCCAAAGCGGCATCAATTAACTTGAGGCGACCATCCCTGTTAAATTCGGGGTTGTGGGGAGTTTTGAAAAACTGAGGTTTACCTGTAGAAAGATTAACTGTAGGAATGAGAACTCGACACTTAAGATCATTAAAAGTGCTGTCTTGACCGACCATACTGGCTATCGTTGTAGCCAATGGCTTACTGTCATAAAGTGGACCTCTGGCCAGCCGATACCATCTGCGAAAAACTGGGAAAAATCGTGGGTATTTCTGCTCAGGAAAAATATGCCCTGCTTGTTTTCTAAATACATCTTCCAGTTCTCTGGCGCTCTTACCATAAGCCAAACCCAAAGCCAGAATTCCACCAATAGAAGTACCTGTAATCAGGTCAAAATAATCTCCAATTTTAAAACCGTTAATACCTTGTTTTTCTTCGATGATTCGCTCAATTTCAGCTAACAAGCTGATAGTAAACAAGCCTCTTGCACCACCGCCATTCAAACTAAGAATTCGAACTTGCTTTTCTAGGCGTTCATTTCTCTGTGGATTTGACATGTTGCTTCCTACCGAGCTTTATTCGATTGAGCTAAAACTGAAGCTGCGAGAGTTTTCGTTTCGTCACTGTATTTAGCACTCTGTAGTGCCTTGGAGGCTCTACTTTCCATTTCAGCGCTAGTCTGTCTGGAGGTTGAAGTTTGTGATAAGGCCGAACCAGCAAACGCTTTTGCGATCGATGAAGCATTTGGGTTCTTTAGTGTTTGAGAAGCAAGTGAAGCCACATCACTTGAAGTCTGTTTGGTATTTTTAGGCATAACTGGGCCTCCAAAAATTGGTGATAGCTATTTCATGTTCACCAGGATGGATGCTAAGCTAAGGGTTCGACGTTTAGATGAACATCCATCCTAGTTGGTGATGATTGTCTTTAAGTGAGCCCCTGACAATCGTTGGGGGTTTTCTTTATCAGAGAACTGTTAATCTTTACTCCACAGATAAACACTATATATTGTGTCACTCACAGTGCAGATCACAAGATAGTGCTTCTAGGAAGGCATTTCAAGTTGCATATAACATACTACCTGTGGATAACTCACTTTAACACCATCACCTGTTAGTAGCTGCTGACCTATAACCTCTTTGACTACAAGTACTCCAAAAAACTCAACCTCATAACCAACTGATATATATACTGTAAAAATAAAAATTACTTGATCTTTGATTGCATTTCGACATATAGGCACTTAAAAAGCAAGGTCTTAACTTTAATCGGCCCTAGTTAGTTATTGTTTACTAAAGGATAAAATCATTTTTGACTAAGGTGCGGTCAGGAAAGGTGAAATTATGCGAAGCTTTAAAAATCCCAATTGTAACTCATCACGTATATCAATGGATGAATTTGAGTGAGGCTTAGTTTTATCCGTACTACCCCACATCAATATTGAGTCCTCTTGATTTCTTTAGAAAAGATCCTTTTCATTAAAGGAAGCACATTGATCTTCTAAATCAAATTCTAATGTACTTGATGCTTTACAAACATATATGATCCAGATAGGCCTGCTAGAAACCTCAATATGGTTTTATTCTGCAAAGGTGAATAACCACGCTTCTTGGTTTACCGATAAATTGATTCTAAGTATCCGCCCAAGCACTTGCCTAAAATAGAGTTCAATTTTAACTGAACTCATGTAACTACAATCTTGAAAGCAAGGTATATCAGCCCCTTAGCTAATAATCTCTACAAATCTATTGAACATCGCTTTGACGATAGCGCTCTATTTCGGCTAATAGCCCTCCATGACGATAAGTAACGATTGATTTGATCTAAAGTTCTGTAACGTTTTTTTCAGAACATCCTATCTACCAATGTCTTAGCATGGAAAGTTGTCATCTGAGAGAGTTTTAAGGACATTCTCTAATCCCTTCACCTTTCCAAGTAGGTTAGCTGAACGTTCTTTTGCTTGCTGTAATAATGAGGATAATCGGCTCTCAAGTTCAGGAAAGCGGTGTCTTAATGATTGGTATTCATCAATTTCACCAATCACGATTTCCAATTCATTTTTGTATTCGTTACTTTCTCGAAATAACACTGAGTAATTCGATCCAGACTCTTCTATCGAAGTTTTTCTTCTGGGTGCCACTTCAAGATCTCGAAATTGTTTGGTTTGAAAGTACCTTCTATTTCGTCCTTCACCTTCGGTTCGAAGCCAACCCCTCTGTTGATATTGCCATATTTGACGGTAAACCTTCTTCCGAGCTTCATCAAGATTTGGCATGCCATCTCCAATGTTCAATGAAGCGTCCCTAGCTTCCATCACAGAAAAACCATCCATTCTTTTTTCAATCAATAACTTGTGCATTACTGCACTGATTTTTATAGAACGTTTCATGTACTACTTATACCAATCAAATAACTAAGAATTGCTTAGTATACAGAAATCGGTAAAACTAAGAAAATCTTAGTTAAGTAGAGCTTTAAGATATGAGCCATAAGTGTCATTCCAAAACCCAATCCCATTACGCCTCAAAGAAGCGCGTAAAAAAGCAAAACTCTCTCAGAAAGCCTTAGGTGTGAGAATAGGTATGGATGAAAGCTCTGCAAGTCCAAGAATGAATCAATACGAAAAAGGGAAGCATACTCCTGACGTCCAGACATTGAAGTTACTAGCAGACGAGTTAGGCGTACCTTTGAGTTACTTTTTCTGTGAGGATGAGATTTCAGCCGAATTAGCCATTTTGATTAGTAAACTTCCAGATCAAGAAAAGAAAACTCTTTTAGAGTCATTAAAAATAGCAATCAAGAAAAGTTAACTCCCTAGCTTTCCAGTAAAACTTCTTGCTACCTACATCTCACATTTTTGTATGAGACAAGCAATATCCGTATGTAGCTGATAACATATCCAACAAGTTCAATATTAATATGTCTATTCTATGGTAACTAAAGAAATGGATGAAATTGTTCTCCATGAAGAACATCTTAACGGGAATTATTTAGACTCGGAGATAGTCATTGGGTTGGTAGGAGCTGTGGGTACAGAACTATCTGAAATAAAAAAGATAATTACAGATCGTCTTGAGGCGTTTAATTATTCTTGTGAAGAAATTCGTATATCACGAGATATTATCTGTTTGTTTGAAGAAATACCTGATGAATTAAGTAACTATCAAAAAGCCGATGCTTTGATGTCTGCTGGTAATATTATTCGTAAAAAGAGTGGAGATAACTCAATTCTTGCTCTCGCGGCCGCATCACAAATTAACTGTATAAGAGAGAGGTGTTCTACAAGTAATGACCTAGAACCATTAAGGCGCAAAGCATTTATTATAAGCTCTCTAAAACATCCCGAAGAAGTACAGAAACTACGTACAATCTATTCTAGAGGTTTTTATTTGATAGGTATTCACTCAAGTGAAATTAGCCGACGTGACTTCTTGATCGCAAACAAAGGTATGTCTGAAAATGAAGCAAACCTTCTAATTAAGAGGGATGCTGATGAATCAGACAAGCACGGTCAACACACAAGAGACACTTATCATCTATCAGACTTTTTCATTGATTATGGCTCCAATAGACATAAGGCTCAGTATGACATTTGGAGAACACTTGATCTTATGTTCGGCAAACCTTTTGTAACTCCAACATTTGACGAGTTTGCTATGTTCATGGCTTTTTCTTCATCTTTAAGGTCTGCAGACCTTTCTCGTCAAGTTGGAGCTGTTATGACCAAAAACAAGAACATAATCGCAACTGGAGCCAATGATATTCCTCAAGCCGGAGGTGGCTTGTACTGGCCAGACTACGATTCTAAAGGCGAAAAAATAGTTGATAAAGAAGATGGACGAGACTGGGTAAGAGGATATGATTCAAACGCTCGTGAAAAGAAGATAATTATAAATGAAATTCTCGAAACCTTACCTGACGATGAACTAAAAGAACCGCTAAGAAAGTTACTTAACTCATCAAGGATAAAAGATATTACAGAGTATGGCCGTGTAGTTCATGCTGAAATGGAAGCTATATTAGCTTGTGCAAGAAGTGATATAAGTACAAAGGATGCAGATCTCTATTGTACTACTTTCCCTTGCCACAACTGCGCAAAACACATTGTTGCCTCCGGAATCAAAAGGGTTGTTTATGTTGAGCCATACCCAAAAAGTAAAGCTTTAGACTTTCATTCTGACTCAATAACACTAGAATCAAATGATGGAAAGAGTGTACGATTCGAACCCTTTGTCGGAGTTGGTCCTAGATCATTTTATGACCTTTTCTCTACAAACCTAGGGGCTGGTTACCCTATAAAAAGAAAAGACTCTGACGGAAATGCTGTGAAATGGAAAGAAAGCGAAGCAGTTTTACGAATGCAAATGCTATCTACTTCTTACATAGAAAGAGAAACGGCCGCAGCATCTGCAGTGAGTGATTACCGGAGTAAATACAATGAGACAAAATAGTACCTTAGTTGCACATCTTCAGAAATCTAAGAGTCGAGTAGAATCATGGCCGACTTGGAAACAAGAACAATCTGGCACACAATTAAGAGTGAAATCAGACCAACCAACGCCAAGCCAAAGCTCTCAAACGCGCCAGCCAGAGGTATTAGAGCTATAACATTCCTTGTTTAGAATAATCCGGTTATTTAATGCCGGATTTTTTATTGACTAAATTTTGAAGTAAATAGTGCCACAACTTTACAGCACCTCAAGTCGATTGGATATTTATTTATACTAATCAATAAATTACAACTCAAACAATATAGTAGACACGTTTCTCTAACTCTCTCTTCCAGCTACCGCTCGAGGCTTTTAATGGAATTCAAAGAAATTAAAACGATGCCTAAAGGTGAACTACATGTACACTTGAACGGATTAGCAAATACTCATCTGATAAGATCACTTTTACAAACAAGTAGTAATGAGCTTCCATCTGATTTCGACTTATACCAAGACTTAACAAGGCGTACTCCAGCGCGCTCTTTGTCTGAATACTTAAAACCTTGGCAAGCACTCAGGTTAGTACCACAAAGTAGAGCAGATTTATCTAAAATTGTAGATAGTGCATTCTTCGAACTCAAAAGTGATAATGTTGAATTCGTAGAACTACGCAACAGCGTCATATACATATCACTCCTAAACAATATTACAGTACAAGAAGCATTGGAATGGCTCCTACAAGACATAGAAGAGTACTCGTGTCGTTACAACATAAAAGCAGGCCTACTTCTAACTATCACGCGTGGGGAATACGCTCCAGAACACTTACGAGCATTAGTAGATGCCTATAAATCACTTGGCCGCCCTCAGTCAGTCATTGGATTGGACCTAGCTGGTAATGAGGATATCTCACCTCCTCCAGAGACAGCGCACTTATTTAGAACAGCTAAAGATGAAGAAGGGCTGTCTATTACAATCCATGCAGGCGAAACAGGGAATCCCCAGAATATTGAAGATGCCATTATTAACTACTCTGCCGATAGAATTGGCCATGGAACAGCAATAGTTAAAGATCCAAGGCTGATTGAGTTAGCTAAGAACAAAGACATTTGCATTGAGGTGTGCCCTGTAAGCAATCGTCTAACAAATGCTGTAGCAGAGAATGAATCTCATCCTGTTACAGAAATGGTTAAGTACGAAGTACCTTTCGTTGTCTGTTCAGACAACCCCTCTATACACGGTTCTACTCTCAGCGATGACTACTTTGAACTTTACAAAGAAACCAATAATGTTCTTCTAATTCAAAATATGCTCTCGACTCAAAAAAAATACTCTTTCATTAAGGGAATCGAATGAAACTCAGATTCATTACAAAGAACGACCATAAAGTCGACGAAGTAAACAAACTTTTGGAAGGCATCGGTGTAGATGTAGTGGCAGCGAAACACTCTATAAATGAAATCCAAACCGATGACGTTGACCTTCTAGTTAAGGACAAACTACTAAAGGCATTTAAAATTGTAGGGCGCCCAGTTTTCGTGGAGCATACTGGCTTATACATTGACAATTTAAACGAGTTTCCTGGCGGCTTAACCCAGATTTTCTGGGATAAGCTTGAAGCTGATAAGTTTTCTACTTTATTTGGTACTGGGGACAATACTAAAGTTATCGCAAAAACAATTATTGGTTACTGTGATTCAATGAAAATACATACCTTTAAGGGTGAGATAAGAGGAATAATAGCCCCTGAACCTAAGGGAGATCGTAGCTTTCAATGGGACTGCATTTTCATCCCAGATGGAGAAAGCTTAACGTTTTCAGAGATGGGTGACAAAAAAAATGAAATTTCAATGAGAAAGTTAGCTTTTGACAAGTTCAAAGAGTTTTTGAAAAAAGGAAAAGATTAATGGAACAGCTATTGTCTGCCTACAAAAAGGGGAACGTAATTTTATTCGTTGGTGCGGGAGTATCAATGAACCTTGGTCTTCCTTCTTGGTCTGAGCTCATCAACCATATCTCCGTAGAACTAGGCTATGATCCTGACATATATAAAACATTTGGAAATGATCTTGCGCTAGCCGAGTATTATCGAATCGAAAAAGGAAGAATAGGCCCCTTGCGTAGCTGGATGGACACCCAGTGGCACTCGGGAGATGTGAAGCTAGAAAACTCCAAAGTTCATGAATACATTGCTAAAGCAAATTTTCCTCTTATCTATACGACAAACTACGACCGATGGATTGAGAAATCGCTAAAACATTACGGTAAAGAATTTATAAAAATTGCGTCTGTATCTGATATGACTGAGATAAGAAAAGACCAAACACAAGTCATTAAATTTCACGGAGATTTTGATGATGATGCGTCAATAGTCCTTGATGAATCAAGTTACTTTGAGCGACTAGAATTCGAATCGCCTTTAGATCTAAAACTTAGAGCTGATGTGCTTGGAAAAACTGTTCTTTTCATTGGTTATAGTCTATCTGATATCAACATAAGGCTTCTATTCTATAAATTATCAAAACTGTGGAAAGGTAATTACTGTGGAGGAGCTCAGCCTAAGTCTTATGTGTTTTCCCCACGTCCAAACCCTGTGCAGGAAGCAGTTCTCGAGCAATGGGGGATCAATATGATTAATTCAGAAATTGATCACCCTGGTAAAGCACTTGAAGAGTTTTTACAACAGTTTGTTTGATACTAACAAAGTCTGGAAAATCGATTTTCCAGACTTCAATTTTCGTAAAAAAAGTGCAACTTTTTATATTTTCTGGAAAAGCGTCCCGCGGCGTCGCCAAGCAAAGGTTTCCAGAAAAGTTCCAGAGTGGAATATAAAGAGTATATGTACACGATGCGTTGATATATTCATTACTAACAATAAAGACGTTCTTAGGAACGTCTTTAATTAGGGAAGATGCGAATAAGTCCCCCGACACATCCATAACTTAACATTAAATCATTATATATCAATGCGTTAATATTTTTTCGTTTTGTGATGCATGACTTATTCGCTACTTCCTTAGTGCTTAATCAAACGAAACGAACCAAATTTAATTTTAACGTGCGATTTACAGGATTCACAATCCAATACATCTCTCGTACCTTCATCTTCTTTAGACATATTTCCGTTCACACTTGCAAACGTTGAGACATTGTACCAACACACACTATCTATTTGTTCAAGCCTTAGAATTTGTATCGCGTCGGGGGGAATCTGACCTTCAGCTGAATTTGTTTGCTCATAATTGTTGGTAAATTTCACCTCTAAAGAGTCTTTGTGCCTATAACCGGAAATCGCAGTTACTAAAGAGATCTCTTGGTTAGGCCCACGAGATTCGTTCGGTTCTGCAAGTTTATTTACAATACCGACATAGACCTTCCTACTTTTTAAGGTTACAAGGATAGCCTTTCGATAACGAAACGATTCGTAGAACATATAATCAATTGGACTATCTTGAAGAATCTTCTTTAACATTGAGATTCTTTCAATGTCATTAAAGATGCGCCAACTTCTATTAGCGATTATATTCTTAATCCAAACAAAAAATATTTTTACGTACTGACATGCGTATGAAAACAAAACTGTTAGGAATGACAACGTCAAAAGCCAAGTGAACTGGAGAGTATCACTATCAACCACTTTCTTATTTTGAGACTCAGCAATAACCTTAGACACGTAAGTTACTAGAGGAAAATCTACTTCATCCAGTGTAAATAGCGGGGAAGAGCCAAAAAGCGCGATCTGTAATTCAAAGGAAAATTTAACATCTTTAAAAATGTACACAAGTAAAGATACGACTAAAAAGTAGCGGAGACCTATTTTAGCTGCCTTTAGATAAAGCAGTTGACCATCATATCTATGTAAACGAAGACGTTCTTTGGGGCCTATTGATAAAACAATAAAACCACTAATAAGAATAGGAAGGATCAAAAGTGCAAACATAAAAGACCCATGAGATTAAAGAATGGGTCTTATGATATAGCACTATTCGTTTTTATGCACTCTGATTCACTTGGTGCTGAGACTGAACCATTTGACGAGCTTGTTTTTGTAATGCTCTAAATTCTTCAGATGAAGCTATTACATTACCATCAATTACGATAGTACCTCGACCAACAACTTCAGCACCTTTTACATTTGCATTAGATAGCTCTTTACTTAATTCACGAGCATCTGAATTAAGAAAAATTTTACCAAGAATATCAAACATACGCGCTCTCCAAGTATCCGTTCATATGGCCGTTACGCCTGTTTTCCTTAACAAGCTTAGACTAATAATCACTTGAATTGTGAGAAATTGCCAGAAAAAGTAACGGACCAAGATCAAACTTTATGACTTAAAATGCATATGGCATTATATGCAGCAGAGTGTATCAACTTGCGGGCGCATTTTACTCCTTTGAACACTTTTGGCAAGCAATATTGGGATAATTCTAAGATGAGGGCTCACTGTGAGTAGTGAAAAACAAGATGTCGATCGAAACACCAATCCAAATCTAAAACAGCAACTAGAATCTACTGCTAAACCACTTAATACGTCTCAAATTCCCTTTGAAACCGAAGGGCAAGAGAGCACTGACTTCCAAAAATGTAGTCAAGCAAAGACAGATGTCATTAGTTATGTAGGTCCCATATCTAGAGATGGTTATATCAAGCTAACGCAAATAATTGAACAGAAGATTCTAAACTGTGAAAAAGGCGATAATCTAATCTTAGTATTAACAACGCCGGGTGGGAATCCAGACTATGGTTATCGGATCGGAAGAGCTATAAATCACTACTATGATGAAACATCAATTCTCATTCCAGATATTTGTAAAAGTGCTGGAACACTTGTTGCGTTAGCAGCAAAGAGACTTATCGTTGGAGACTTAGGAGAGCTAGGACCACTCGACATACAATTCAGAAAACCAGATGAAATGGGTGAACAAACATCGACATTAAATATATTTAAAACAGTCACAGAACTTCAAGTAGCAACCCTTGATTCTTTTAGACATTTCGTTACAGATATCCGCTACGGCAGTGGTATCGGAACAAAGCTGTCAGCTGAGATAGCAGCAAATTTAACAAAAGCTTTGATTAGTCCGATTTCAGCCCAAGTTGATCCTATCAAACTCGGAGAACACAACAGAGCGCTTCAGATAGCAAAAGACTATGCTAACAGACTTAATCTGGTAGCAAATAATCTGGTATCTCCGGAAGCATTGGATAAGTTAGTTAGCGGCTATCCTTGCCATAGTTTTGTAATTGACAGAAAAGAAGCAAAAACGCTATTTCGTAGTGTAGACAAACCAGCAACAGAGCAAGAAAGCTTTATTTACTTATTTTCAAGGCACTATTTATCTAAAGGGATCTTAGAACACTCTCTATATGAGAATAAAGCTGAAGTGATAGACTTCCATCAAATAATGGTTGAGTCTTTAAAAAATCAGGAAGCTCAGGA
>NZ_WPDC01000085.1:0-13886 GCF_035615595.1 Vibrio sp. R-1
CTGGATTAGTGGTCGTTTGGAGTCTATTGCTGATTTTGGGATAACGCGTTTATGGACAGAAATGAGTTTGAGCCGAAAGGACGGCTCAGTGCCAGAAACAGATCTTCAACGCTCGGCTCTGCGGCTGGCAAAATCATAGGCGGAGCCGGAGCTTTTGCTAGTCCGTCAGTAGCAGAATATTAGGGCTTGATCTCTGTTGAGAAATCACAACCAACAACGTTCACTGGCTCAGAATTTATCCTGATAGCCGCCAAATAATCATCATCCTGAAGTTCTTCATATTTAATGAAATATGAATGTATATTGTTTTTTAAAATAATATCTCTTTGCTTTTCAATCCATTTAAGTCTATTGGTTGTAAAGAATACTGACTTGCAGATAAATATACGACTAAGAACAGAGGGCATATATTCTCTTTTATCAAATGCTGTAAAAGGGTCACCTATGGAAAGAATAGAAATATTTCCACCATCCCCCTTATCACGCATTTTCTCAGCGGAATTATAAATACCGCTCGGCAGAAAAACCCCAGTTTTAACTCCTTTTTTCATAGCAACTAAAGCCATTCGCTTATCGAATGCAGAGCCACCGAATAAAACACTATGATTGTTAACTTCGCAATATTTTATTAGCTTATTGACGGCAGACTTTTCTTCCTCGCTAGGCTTTGTTCCAGAGATTATGGCAATATCAAATTCTGTGGTTAAGTTCCCTAGAACCCAGAGATTTTTTTCTGTATAGCGTGTCAATCCAATCGGATAATGCTTTTCATTCTTCCTTACAAGGTTCACACCTAGATTCTTAAGTTCGGATATTTTTTCAGGCGTGATTGATAGATTGTTTCCAGCCTTTTTAGATGCTTCAGGCTCAAACACAAGAATATTGTTTGACGTTCTTTCAAGATATTTTATGATAAGCTGCTTAACTTCCCCCCAATCTAGACCGCCATGTCCGCAGCCAAGTGCAGGTAATGTTATCGTCAACCCTTCTTTATTCTTTAAGTAATTAGAAAGCCAGATGAGACCATCTTCAATATACTCATATTCAGAGGGGTTTCTCCAATGATTTTTTGTAGGAAAATTTATGATTTCAATTCCTTTCGAAAACATATCTCCTTGCTTCCAAACAGTAGGTTTTCCGGGAGCAATTTCTTTTTCTTTACATTGCCGAGCATACTCCTTGAACATCTCAGGGTATTTTTTCTTGAAAGCTAGAGCTACACCAGCACCCATGACGCCAACGCAGTTGACCGTATTGATTCTAATGTCAGCATCAAAATCGAAGAAATCACCTTTAACAAACTCTAGCATAGACTATTGCACCCTAAAACTTGAAGCATTCTGCTTTTTAGAGCTTCAATCGATGGCCCATGAGATATTACCCAAGATATATTGATTGAATTCATGTCTGCCTTAGCAAGAGCTATAAGCATATTTAGATCGTTTTCATTTTCAATAACATCGACCAATTGATTTTCATCGCGATCTCTAGCAACAATATCTCCAATCAGATCATCATAGGTCACCAAAATCACTATTTTCCTTATTGATTCCTCACTAAGCCCTCCAATATCTTCAGTGAGGATTCTCTTTAACATAGGTAAGGACTTAACGGCATGATCATTATCAGCCCGAGTCATACCATCTTTCCCCCATCGAGATTTTGGTCCTTTTCCTATATCGTGTAAATACGCTGACAACAGAACAATTTCTTTATCCTCTTCTGATAGTTCATTATATTCGCGCAACTGATTAAGGCCTTCAGCTACTTTTCTGCTATGTGTGCCAACATCATCGGTATGTGGCCCGTAACTGGCTCTTAATCCATCAATATCATCAAGTTCTTTTATCGACGAAAAATTAAGTGCTATAGCATCTAGTGAGGCACGAATACTTTCATATTTTTTATGACCACATGCGCTTCTACATATTTCTGCAATTGTATTATCAACTTCCATTTTTAGAAATATAGGACCAGTTATAATTGATTCTTGACCGCCTTCGTAAAAATTAATGTAGTAGTGATCTGAATCAAATTGGATTTTTGGTGGCTTTCTTCCTTTAGCTAGGAATATCTTTTCCACTTTTTCCTTTATCCATGCATTCCAGACAACGATGTAAGAGACTTCGGAAATGTCTACGCTGTCTGGTATAAGCAGCTCTGCCATTTTCTGATGCCGATATTCATCTGTTGGGCACCCCCACTTTTTATCATCAATAGCCACCCAATTTAAAGATTCAAGCATATTTGCTGATGATAAATTATAAAAATTTGGAGGAGTATCTGTATTTGCGGAAGCATCAGAAAATACAACTCCCTCTCTTTGTTCAAGAATTTCTATCGGAATTGCAAAATATAACAATAATGGCTGGTCTACATTCTTCTTATTAATTACACTAAGTTGCATAGATGTTTTTTTTGAAAAATAAAAAGGAACGTAGTCGTGAACAAATTTTCCTCCGGAGCACGGCACAAGCATAGTGCTCCTTCTCCCTTGAATCCCTTGCTCAGCAATGTTCTTGTGAGATACTCCACGAGCATTCTTTAAATTTGTACACAAGAATCCACTATCAATGATCGATTCTAGGTTATCGAACAAAGTAAAATGATACGCGTATCTTCCTTTTAGTCCCTGTGGAATGCTCATATGTTATTCCTCGCTAACCCGGTGTTCGATTGGTGCACTAACAATCTTAGTCTACTAGTGTTCCGGTCGTGTTTCTGCCGCGAACCGTCTCGTGTTTCTACTGAAGAAATTTTTATCATAATGGATAACTTATTGCTACAAATAGCTTTCTGCCTTTAAAGCCAAAGTTGCGAGAGGATAAAAGCGAGCACATAGCTCGTTTTCCTGACGCCATGAGAAACTTACAACTAACAAGCCGAAAATAGATTGAAGTCAAGCATCTGATTCTCGCTCGAAGCAGAACATTAATATATTAACGTTAACTCACAATGGGGGATTATCGTTTGACATCCCCCTCACATCTTTAGACACCACTTTCAACCCCCAACCCATCACCCTCAACAATGCCTCACCTGCAACTAATACATACCACAATTACATATGAATACAGTTGCTATTCACGTTTTATACACGACAGGGTTGAGCGCCGCAAGTATTCAGTCTAAGGTTTGTGCTGAACGACAGGTTCAACTTAATACCTTTGCTTGCACACTTTCAGCCGCCTTTCGGGGCGGCTTTTTCGTTTTGGCTTTATTGGGCTGGTTGTGACTATTTTTTGAGGAGAGAAATGCACTCTTCATAGTGCGGAGTGGTGTGAATATCCCATAACTGTTTGGCGGCGTAGTGAGCAAAATCGTTATTGGCGGGTAAGATTTTTTGGCGAGTGTGTTTGATTTGTAGATATATCGCTTGCAGTTCTTTCTGCTGCTCACCAGTGATATGGCGAGAATTGGCGCACATATCGGCCAATCCTTCGTAAGCGTAGGCATTCACTTCCGCCATGTTAATTTTGGCGAAGGCGATCATAGGAAAAAACAAGATAACACCTATCAGCACCTTATATTGAATTCGCATCTCTTCCCCCCACGCACAATGACATTTCTATCTCTAGTATAGATGGCGACTGAGATTGAGAGCGAAGTGTTGGATAAATCCTGTCCTAAAAAATGAACCGAATATTAATCGTTGCCTCAGTATTGGTTCAAATCCGATAGCGTTTAATAGCCACATCAAGACAACAAACAGTCTCCTTCGAGACACATTGATGAAAAAAGGAAAAACCATGAAACGTACTATTATCGCTCTGACTTCTGCTCTGATTCTGGCACCCACTTTGGTTATCGCGGCGGATAACGCGCAACACATTAAATTTATTGGCGACAACCAAACTCAAGCTGGCGTTCAGTTCCAAGGCCCTGTAGAAGTGGTGAAGGTGCAATCGCTGCTGGATTCATCCAACCCATTTATGGAGAAGAAAGTCGTGGTGGAAGGCAATTTGGTTCGCCAACTGCGCAAAGACACCTTTATGTTCTCTGATGGCAGCAACGAAATTCAGGTAGAGCTGGATGATGATATTCACCTGAACGCGACGCTCACGCCAGAAACCAAAGTGCGCCTGTTTGGGGAGTTTGAAAACGGCCGCACGCCTGAGATTGAAGTGGATCATATCGAGCTGCTGTAATCACTGCGCAAACTCTGTAGTACAGCGATGTTTTCGGACATCGCTGTACTTTTTTCTCCAAGGTTCACTTACCCGATTTCGCTCCGCATTTTATATTTTGGCTGGTGCGCCTTTCTCTCCTTCAATTTTTTGACGAAAAAGCCTTCAAAAAGCAAGGTATTGAAATAAATGGCCTGTAATTTGCTTCTTGTTACGGTATCTTTGCCACCTATTTGATTGCTTGCGGACAACGTCATTATGCTGAAAAAAACGCACCTGAACCTGCTGCTGGGCCTTACTCTTGCCACTCCTGCCCTTGCCAATAACTTTAACTACAATTTTCTTGAGTTCAGAACCGCAATGAACCCTGAATCTGGCGGTGTGGAATTTAGCACCTACTTTACCGATAACTCGCACTTTATTGCT
The DNA here is from genome assembly GCF_035615595.1 of Vibrio sp. R-1. NCBI lineage: Bacteria > Pseudomonadati > Pseudomonadota > Gammaproteobacteria > Vibrionales > Vibrionaceae > Vibrio > Vibrio sp. R-1. Next base: position 4,554 of record NZ_WPDC01000085.1, read on the forward strand.
CGTATTGACTCTCAATTGGATAGTGATTGGGATATCGCAGGCGGCATCGGTTTTAATGGCCCGATTAATCAATTTGCCGATGTGTATGGGCAGATGTTGGTACACAACATTCGTATGCCTAAAGAATTGGGCGGCGAGAAGGATACTCAACTGGAATTCAACCTTGGTGCTCGTGCGTGGCTCACCAATCAGGTGGAAGGACATTTAAGACTTGGCCGTTTAGATGACCATTCGGTATTTATCGCTGGAGTGCGTTTTCACTCAACCGATCAGCTTTCGCTGAGTGCAGAAGCGCGTAATGCGGGTGTGTGGGGGCCACAAGTCGGTATGGGCGTTCGCTTCCAGTTTTAAGCTTTCTGTTTGAGCCCCCTGCTTAACGTTCCCGTTTAAGCAAGGCTATACCAACCTTTAGAGGTGCCGCCTGCACCTCTTTATCCTATCTCTCTGGTGTTTTTGAAGTTTTCAGCCCTTTCGACTTCAATTTGCCGCCTAATTGCCTTTGGAGATACTCAATTCCGACCAAGAGTGATAAAAAATCACTTCCGAATTGAGCAGACGCCACTCACTAAAAATCACAGAATAAATTTCAGTTTTATAAAATCAATAATAACAATGCACACACCGAATAAAACTTACCATTTATTAACCTGGCACGCTTTTCATTACACAGACGCAATATTGAGAGTAGATCTGACTCATGCATTATTGAATGGAATTTAAAATGAATAGCGTTGACTTAAAACCTAAATCCATCCGATTAACCAGCCATTGTTCAAGCCATCAATCCAACCTACTGGCTGTGCATCAACCCGTTGTCTGTCAGTCTTTTGGTGGATGCCTTGGTTGTCATATTCATACCCTCTCTGGCTATGGTCGATGCGCTTCTTCTCAAATTCACGCCAATGTAGATCAGTTCTGTTTACGGTTGCTGACGGTAATTCAAGGCGATCAACTGACTTGGTATAGTCAAGAGTGCGACCCTATGAATTTGCATCAAGGTAAAAGCGTACTGATCTTTTCTGCGAATGTATTTGACGATGTGTTCATCAGTGAAACAGGCAGTTATGTCGAAATCGCCGATATTCGTTTTGAATGCCAATTTTTGGCCTCTATTTATCAACAAATGGGTGACAGCTTACGTGCCAATGGAATTAATCCTTTGACGGAAAAGCGTCGCTTTGTGTTTGATACTCGAGTTGAAATGCAAAAATTTATTAGCCAGCTGCAGGTTGGATTAAGCAAGCAGTGCGGTACTGAGAATCTGTATGCGGTATCTCAAGCTTATCAATGCTTGGCTAAGCTGCTCAGCAAACTCGATAGCATACAATGTGATAAAAAATGCCTTGATTCGAGTTCGATTTCCAACCGAACGTTGAACCGTATACGCCAAGCACACGCCATGATGGCCTCAGAGCCTGAAAAAAATTGGAGTATCGGCGAGCTGTGTCGGCAGGTGGGCACTAATGAAACCAGTTTTAAACGTGGCTTTAAACTGCTTTTCAATACGACCTTTTCTAAGCTTCTTCAGCATACGCGCATGAAAATTGCGGCCGAAGTATTACGCCACAGCGATCAACCGATTATCGATATTGCTTACCAAGTGGGGTACACCAGTCCTTCGCATTTCAGTAAGCTGTTTAAACAACATTTTGGGGTCAATCCTCTGCAATACAGAAAAAATGGTCAGGCCACATAATGCACAGGTTGCATTATGTATAAGCGGTAATGTGTATTGGTTTTGTTGAATATGTTTTTTTGTTGAGCAGTTGAATAGCGGGTATTAATAGCTTGATGGACACGCAATCATGATAATGATAACTTTTCTCACAAATCCAACAAATAGCTGTTACTTATGCCCTACTACCGCATTCCCTTTAATTTGGATTTATTGGAAGAATCGATACAGACCAATGGCAATATCATTTTCAAACATGAACAGTGCGAATTTTCATTACGTTGCAGTTTGCTGAATGATGATATGGTGCTGAGCCAATTTAGAGGACGATTTGAAATCCCCACTCAGCTCGATACTGCCGATAAAACCGAATACGACAGTGTGACTATTATGCTGAATTTAGGGAATGCGGTGTATTACCAGATTAATGGCCTTAACTGCGCGAAAATTCTTCCGGCCAATAGCATGGCACTTTGTTATTCTGATACTCGGCATGGGCTTTGTCGCTACCAACCTCAGGTTACTCAGTTGTTCGCGCTACAAGTACCTCGTTCTCTGTTACTTGAATATATCAATATTATGCAAATGGGTGGGGAGCTGAAACCCGCTTTAGAACATAGAGAGCCTTTTTTTCTGCTCAAACCCACCCCCAGTACGCTGCAATTTGTTGCCCTCAAACTTGCCGAACCACAGGGTCATAGCAGCGCCATCCAGCGACAGCTTTGTTATTCATTCATTAGTGATGCCGTTCGTTATCTGCTCGGCGGTGACACGGCTCATCCACAGAATGATGGTAATACGCATCTTGAACGTGCGATTGAAATTCTTGATAGCGAATACACACTCCCCCCAACGATTACTGAGCTCGCACGCCGAGTAGGCACCAATGAAACCTCTCTTAAACAAGGTTTTCGCAAGGAGCTCAATACCACAATTCATCAATATATTACCCAACAAAGAATGGCCAGAGCGGCTGAACTGCTCAACGGAGAAAACTATACCATCTCGCACATTGCGCATGAGGTGGGGTACTCCAATCATGGCCATTTTTCCGCGGCTTTTAAAAAAGAGTTTGGTTGTACACCTTCTACATTTTTAAGCCTACAGAGCTCAGGTCAGCCTAACGCACTTATCAAAAAAACCTCATAAAACGTCGCTTCACGCGCTTTTTATGCCTTATTCAGTTAGCCGGTTAAAAGCCCGATCGGCACTATGCAGTTAAAATGATCACCAAAGGAAACAGACTTAATGTCCAGGAACAACCTTACACTTTCACCACTGACTTTAGCCATGGCATTAACCACGTTCACTTCCAGCACTTTCGCTCGCGAAACCAGCTACGATGTGATGGTTATCGAATCAAGCAAGCAGTCGACTCTGTTGAACCGTATTGATAGTTCGGTGTTGGTCAAAACGGCGGAAGAGCTTGAGCGTGCAGGAGTCGATCAAGTCCAAGATTTGGAGAAAGTGTTCCCCGGGCTTTTGATCCAAACTCGCGGTAATCGTACTTATGCCAACACAACGATTCGCGGCATCAGTTCACCAGATTATTATTCTCCCACCGTTAGCGTCTATGTCGATGGTGTATTGCAAGATAGCGCCTTTTTAACTCAGCCACTGGTCAATGTTGAGCGCGTTGAACTGCTAAGAGGCCCACAAGGCACCTTATACGGTGGTAATGCTCAAGGTGGTATCATCAATATCATCACCAACAAGGCCATCGGACAAACTTCGGCGCTGGCCAGTGCGAGCTACAGTAATCTTAATGAACAACTGAATGGTTCGGCAGCTCTGTCACTGAATGACTCACTTTATGCGGATATTGCGCTGCGCGCCATCAAAGACAACGGTAATATTAACCATCTCCCCACTCAGCGCAAAGATGCTAACGATAGCGAACAATTCAGTGGTTTAGCTCGCCTACACTATTTACCACACCACTCACCGTTCACGGCAACGTTGTCCATCGCTAATAGTCACTTGGATAGCCATGAAGAGTGGTATCTCACCCAAGCTGAATTTGACCAAAAAATGACGAGCCAAGCGATCCCTCAGCTCAAACGTATCGTTAATAGCTATGCGCTGCAAATGGGTTACGATTTAGGTGAGACTCAATTGACCAGTGTTACGGCTTATCAAAACCGTAACATCTACCGTCAGTTTATTGGTGGAACTTGGCAAGAAGACCAAAATACTCTTAGCCAAGAGCTACGCGCCAATACGCAAGTCAGCGATGCTTTATCTACCCTAATTGGCGCTTATTTTGAACAGCGCGACTTCGATGCAAAACTTGGCGTAGGCTCTCAAGCAACCAATCAGGTTGAAGCAACTCAATACGCTCTGTTTGGTCAAGCCATTTATGCGCTCAATGAACAGATTGATCTCACTTTAGGGCTGCGTGCCACTCACCTTTCGACTCGTGCGGATTACAGTGGTAATCCGTCTTGGATGATTGATGCTTACGCACAAAATAAATCAGAAAACACCCTATCCCCCAAAGCCGCTTTAGGTTGGCAAATCACACCGAACTCTAGAGTATTTACTTCTATATCAAGTGGTTATCGCCCAGGAGGCTTCAGTTTACAGCCACGCAGTAGCGGTGATAAAAATGGCTACAGCGCTGAGAAATCCCTCAATGGAGAGTTGGGCTGGCGTACTCGCTTAGCTAACAATATGGTTGACCTGAGTGGGGCTCTGTATTGGATAAAAACGGATGATATTCAACTCTATACTGGGAATCCTGGTAGCCAAGTGCTGCGCAATTTAGGGGAAGCGCAAAGCCAAGGCTTAGAGCTGCAGCTCGCTTTCTATCCCACAGATGATTTAACCCTGAATCTAGGCGGCACTTTCGGTGAGTCAAGCTTCAAATCGGGGAATCACGATATTGAGGGGAACACACTACCGTACGCACCTAAAACCACACTGGTGGCGGGGATAGACTACGTATTACCACAAGCTTGGTTTAATGGTGCAGTATCCCTTTCCTCGAATGCTCGCTATACCTCAAGCGTCTTTTTCAATGAAACAAATACCTTGTCGCAAGCGGGTTATACCTTAGTCGACTTAGCCATTCAGTACCAAGTAAACCCGCACCTTTCGATGCGCCTGTTTAGCAATAATGTGACCGACCAAGATTACAAAACCTATTCGTACCCAATTCCAAACTCCAGCGTCGCCTTGAGTAACTATGGGGTCGGCCGTGAAGTCGGACTCAATATCAAACTTGAGTGGTAATAGGATGAGTTTTCAAACAGCCAAACATTCTACGCTGAGCAAAGCTTCTTTACTCAGTCTGTTAGCGGGGGTTTATACCACCCAAAGCCTGATTGGTATGTTTACACTGCAGGGTCTCCCTGCAGTACTACGTTCAGAAGGTGTCTCTACCTCTCAAATTGGTCTTTTTTACTTAGCCATGCTGCCGTGGGCGCTGAAATTTCTTTGGGCACCGTATGTGGAGAGCATTCGACAACAGGGCATTACTTTGACTCGTCACGCTTACCTGATTGGCTTGGCGCAAACAGGTATGCTGCTGGTTTTGGGAGCCTTCTCATTTAACGCCGTGATCAGTGACCAAACGCTGTTATTTGTTGGTGTACTCACGTTGGCTTTACTTTCAACCTTTGCTGATATCACCACGGATGGCTTAGCGGTTGATGTGTTACCTGCCGATCAAAGACGCTTTGGCAATGTGATGCAAGTGGGTGGGGCTTATCTGGGCGCCGTGTTTGGTGGCGGCTTATTCATTTACCTGACTGCCAGTGTCAGTTGGCAAAATGCCATTCTGCTACTGATGGCATTGCTCCTTTTCATGTCGCTACCGACCGCCCGTCTATTTGGCAAGTCCAAGACATCACAACCACTTCATCCTACGCATCGTCCTTCACTCAAATCGGCACTGACCAATCCTAAGGTGACGCTAGGTTTAGGATTGGTGGCACTCTGCCAATTAGGTACTCGCGGTGTGCAATCGATGATGATGCCTTTTTTGTACGATCACGGCGTTGAGCTTGAAGCGCTTGGTTTATTGGTAGCGGGTGGCGGCATTATCACTGCATTTATCGGGATTGGGCTAAGTGGTTGGTTGATGAAAAAAGTGAGCGCCATCAGCATGGTACTCGTTTGCCTTGCGTTAGAAGCCTTGCTGTATGCCGGATTTACTTTCTATTCCTATTCAGCACAGATTACGCCACTCACCTACGGCTTAGAGGGGCTGTATGTATTGGACACAGTGTTGGTTGCCGCCAAATTTGTTGCACTCTATACCCTAATGATGGACTGGTCCTATGGTGATCAAGCGGGGGTTGATTTCTCTCTGTTCCAATCCATGGATATGCTGATCGCAATGCTAATGGCGATGCTGTGTGGCTGGATCATTGCTCAGTTTGGTTACCAAGTTCATTACCTGCTGACATTCAGCGTTACTCTCTGTGCCCTACTCACACTCTATCAATTTCACGCCTACCAGCTAAGGCTAGGCAATAAGGATATTTGCCATGTCTCTTAACACGCTTAATTTCTAAACTTCGCTCGCGGTAACGCGGGCTATTCCATCCACTTTCTGCATGATGGCACGGTTCATCAGGCGGGAGCGTTTTGCCTAAAATTTGCCGGGGTATGATGTCTTATGTCAGAACAACACCTGATTTTATCCACTTTTCGAGAGGCCATTTGCCAATCATTAGGCCTCTCCATTGACACGATCAGTACAACAGACAATCTGTTTGAGTTGGGGGTCGATTCGATGTTGATGATGCGCATGGTAAATCAATGCCGCAGAGCCGGATGTAAGCTCACTCTAAAAGAGATATACCAGAATCCAACATTGGCACAAATTGGTGAGCTTATTCAAAGCAAGCTTGCGGGTAATCTCACAGGTAATGCTGGCGCGGTCAGTGAACAACGCCAACCTGACTTGCTACCCACCATGAAAGAGGGCATCCCCTTTGCCATGACCCCGGTACAACTGGCTTATTATGTCGGCCGTGATCCGCAGCAAGCCTTAGGTGGCAATGGTTGTCATCTGTATCAGGAGTTTAATGGTCTCGGCCTTGAAATCTCCGCGCTTGAACAGGCACTGAATCAATTACGTCTGCGCCATCCCATGCTCTGTGTGCATTTCCACAATGATGGAACTCAATGCTGGAAAGCGCCTAACGCTCCATACCATATTACGGTGCACGACTTACGCCATTTAACCGATGATGACGCTGAACAAGCCATGCTCACACTTCGTGAACAATTGAGTCATCAAGTGTTGGATGTAGAACATGGGCAAACCTTCGATTTTCAAATTGCCTTGCTCACTCATGATCGGCAGCGTCTGTATGTCAGCATTGATCTGCTGGTAATGGATGCTTCCAGCTTTAGCTTGTTCTTCAATGAACTCTCGCTACTCTTGCAAAACCAAACCTTGCCTACTCATACTTCCGATTATGACTTTTGCAGTTATTTGCAGCAGGAACAACAAGAGTTTGCGGCACAAAAGAAAGCGGCTAATGCTTTTTGGCAAACGCAATCGCCTCTGCTGCCGCCTGCGCCCAACTTACCCTTAGTGCAGGACCCATCCTTAGTTAAAAAACCAACTTTCCATCGGCGTAAACATTGGTTAAATCCAACTCAATGGCAACAACTGCAAACGCTCTGTGCCGCCAATCAAGTCACACCGACCATGACTCTTGCCACTTTGTTTGCCGCAGTATTGTCACGTTGGAGTGGGCAAAGCCAGTTGTTGCTCAATCTAACCTTATTTGACTGTCACCCATTTAACCAGCATGTCCAGCAGATGCTCGCGGACTTTACTAACATTCTGCTCTTACCGACCGAGATTAACCAAGCCAGTCTGGCTGAGCTTTGCCAAACCCAGCAACAACGTTTTGCTGAGATTTATGAACACCGTTTTGTGTCTGGCGTTGAGGTGTTGCGTGAGTTAAAACGCCATGGTAGCCATCCTTACGGAGCCCCTATCGTATTCACCAGTAATCTTAACCATTCACTATTTGGTGATGATACCCATAGCCCACTAGGTGAACTCGGTTGGGGAATTTCACAAACTCCACAAGTGTGGCTCGATTTTGTCGCGTTTAAGCAAGGTGACGGTGTTGCACTGCAATGGGATGGGGTGGATGAACTGTTTGCGCAAGGTCTACTGGATACGCTGTTTAGCGCCTTTATTCAGTTGGTTGAGCATACACTACAAGGACAAGCAGCATGGCGGTCCCCCTTACCAGACTTGCTTCCAACCAGCCAACGCCAAATCCGGGCTGAACGTAATCAGACCTCTAGTGAGCCGCCTCAGGGTTTACTGCATCAGCGAATTTTTGAGCAAGCGCAAGCCAACCCAAGCAACACCGCCCTTATCACTGCGGAACAAATCCTAAGTTATAACGATCTGGTAAGCCAAGCCAAACGGCTAGCCCAGACACTGCTCAACGCTGGAATGCAAAGTGGTGAGCATGTCGCCATCAGTATGGAAAAAGGGGTTGGACAAATCGTTGCCGTTTTGGCTATTTTGCACGCCGGTGGTGTTTATGTCCCTATTGCCCCTAATCAGCCTCTTAGCCGTCGTCAAACGATTGAAGAGAGTGCTAATGTACGCATTGTGCTGCGCTGTGAGACCTGCGCGCAAAAGTTTGCATGGAGCTCAGCCACTCACATTGATTGGCAAACCCATGGCGATATTGCTCTTGAGACATCGCCATACTCACGTCAACCCGAGCAAGCGGCTTATATTATCTACACTTCCGGCTCAACCGGGACACCGAAAGGGGTGGTAGTCTCCCACCAATCTGCGCTCAATACTTGTCTTGATATCAACCAACGTCATCGTGTTTGCCATACCGATCGAATATTCGCCGTTGCTGCACTGCATTTTGACCTCTCGGTTTATGACATTTTCGGCGTGTTATCGGCCGGCGGAGCCTTAGTGCTACCTAAAGAGCAGCAAACTCGTGATCCTATGGCTTGGAATTCACTGGTCACGCAGCATAGTGTCACGCTTTGGAATAGTGTGCCTGCGCTGTTCGACATGTTCCTCACTTTTTGCGAGGGGATGAAATTCAACACACCGCAACAACTGAGAACAGTGATGCTCTCTGGTGATTGGATTGATCTCTCGCTACCCGGCCGCTACCGCTATTTCCGTCCGCTCGGTACTTTCAGTGCCATGGGCGGCGCAACGGAGGCGGCGATTTGGTCAAACGAATATCTGGTTAATCACGTTGAACCGCACTGGCGATCCATCCCTTATGGCTACCCATTAACCAATCAAGCTTATCGAGTGGTGGATGAGGCTGGTCGAGACTGCCCTGATTGGGTGCAAGGTGAACTTTGGATTGGGGGTCTTGGGGTTGCTCAAGGTTACTGGAATGATGAACCGCGAACAGCAACACAATTTGTTCATGCTGTTTGTCCAGATAGCCATCAAATCCAACGTTGGTATCGTACAGGAGATATGGGCTGTTATTGGCCTGACGGCACTCTTGAGTTCCTTGGCCGCAAGGATAATCAAGTCAAAGTGGGCGGCCATCGCATTGAGCTAGGAGAGATTGATGCAGCCTTGAATCGTATTCAAGGTGTGCGTCATGGCGTGACTCATCACCGCTGTTATCGCCGTGCAGTGTGCAAGTGTTGTCTTGCGGTGCCGATTCATGCGCCGTCTG
>NZ_WPDC01000086.1:0-13739 GCF_035615595.1 Vibrio sp. R-1
CACAACCGCCGTAACCGAACCAAAGTAGTTACCACTGACGACAGGCACGTTAGGCAGAGCTTGCTCAACGCCAGCCCGTAGAATCGGTGAACGTGCACTACCGCCGGTCATAAAGATCACATCCGGCGTCACGCCGCCGAGCGTCACCGCTTCTGTCACCAACTCAATCATTTTGGTCTTGGGCACGTCAATTGCTTCGATCATCGCTTCGCGTTGAATTTCAACTTCTAGCAGTTCGGATAGCACTTTGATTTGCGCAATCACTCGCGCCGTGTCGGAGAGCGCAATCTTCGCCTCTTCGGCTTTTTTGACAAGGCTGTAACCCAAAGTATCGTGATAGACCGCCAGAAGTCGCGCCAGTTTTTCCGGCTCACGCGCCTCTTTGTGCAGACGTTTTAAATCGGCCAAATTTTCACGGGAAAAGAATTTGGCTTGCGCACTCACATCGTTAATCGCAATCGGATTCCAAAATTGGGTGATCGGCATGTCTAGTCCGCTTTGCGTTTGACTGCCAAAACCAAAGGGCGTCATCAGGGCTTTGAAAGCGAGATGAATATCGAGATCGTTACCGCCTACGCGCTGACCTGTATGCGCAATCAGACTTTGCGTGCGATCCGCTTTGCCGCGCCATGATGGCCCCATTTGAATAAGTGAGCAGTCGGTGGTACCGCCGCCAATGTCCACCACTAACACGGTTTTGTCTTCGGTCAGTGTGGCTTCGTATTCTAGCCCAGCAGCGACAGGCTCAAACTGAAACTCAAGATGACGAAAACCAGCGCGAGTGGCCGCACGGCGCAAAATATTTTCCGCTTGCTGGTTAGAGTCTTCGCCACCCCGACCATGAAAATTGACCGGGCGACCAATGACCGCATCCTGAATCACTGCATTAGAACGAGCTTCTGCTTGCGCTTTGATATTGGCCATCATGGCGCACACCAGATCTTCAAAAAAGCTCAGTTGAATGTCGTGTAGCCCCATCGCCCCCAAAAAGGATTTAGGCGATTTCACGTAATACACTTCATGGGGATCGGAGAGGTAAAGATCAAGCGCCGCCTGACCAAACACCACATCAGCAAACTGTAAATCGATGCCTTCTTCACGATTAGACGCCACTGAACGACGCAGAAGTTGTTCACCGAGTGCATCCGCAGGGGCAATGTGACGATGGCGAAATAGATGCTCAGATACCGACTCACGCGTGGGCGCAGCAAGTGTCGAAGGAATATAGAGGCTGTCACCTTCAAGTGGGATCAGCACAGGGTTGCCATCCTGCATACTCGCCACCGAGCAGTTGGCCGTACCATAGTCAAATCCAATAAACATCTACCCACTCCTACTCTTAAGCGAAAAAAGGCCGGCGATCCTATCGCAAGCCTTCTCTTATCTCTAGCAGAAATTGTTGTTTTTGATACTCACTCACGGCGCATCCTCTCCTAAAGCCCCTTCACCAGATTCAGGTCATCGCTATACCCTTACTTGGAACAGCAGACATGAAAAAGCCAGCATGACGCTGGCTTTAGCATTGCGATTAAAGCAAATCTTACAAGAAGTGGAACGTCGCATTGAACGACAGCGTGCCAACATCTGTGCTATCCATGGTGTAGTTCATGTAGCTTGCGCCTACCGAGAATGGCCCCATGATGAAGTATTCAGCACCGATGCCGTACATCACGTCGATACCATCATCGATTTTGCCACCGTTGATGTCTTTATCCCATGAGTGCAGGCCGCCTTTAGCGTAAACGTGCAGAGGGCCGAAATCCATGCTTGGTTTCACTGCAAAGTAAAGAGAAGAGGCTGACAGCTCTTGAGTTGCATTGATTTCAAAGTCACCGTGGTTCACGTAACCCGCTTCTAAACCAATGAATGGCAGAATACCTGTGCCAGCATGCACAGAGTAAGCCGTACCATGTTTGCCTTCATAATCCGATTGACCTACTGACGCACCGCCATAGATCCATGAATCCGCCATCGCGGTTGAAGAGGCACCCAGTAATGCCAGAGCAAGTAATGTCTTTTTCATAATTAACCTTCTTTAAATAGTGGGGCAACGTTGACGGCGGCCAGTCGTTGCCACATTGAGTGCAAATTCCGTCATCTCAGTATGTTAAGCAAAAATTGTACCTAACATGCTTCAATCGCGTTAATAATTCGTTTATCCGAAACCGGATACGGCGTACCCAATTGCTGAGCAAAATAACTCACGCGTAACTCTTCGAGCATCCAGCGGATTTCTCGCACGTTATCGGGAATCGCCATCCCTTTCGGGATCTTGTTCAGCAGCTCTTTATACTTGTTGGCTACCGACTCAATTTTCAGCATATGCAGACGATCTTTGTTGGGATCGACAGGCAGTTTTTCCATCCGGCGTTCAATCGCGCGCATGTAACGCAGAATGTCCGGTAGACGTTTCCAACCACACTCAGTCGCAAAGCCGCTGAAAATCAGCCCTTCGATTTGTGCTTTGACATCCGAAAGCGCAAAGGCCATCGTGAAATCCACCTTACCTTTCAAAAGCTTATTGATGTTGTAAGCGGTGGTCAAAATGGTTTCTACCTGCTTGGCGATCTCAACTACCGTATCGCCAAGCTCGGCACGCACATGCTCTTTGAGCGCTTCAAATGCTTGTGGCTCCCACACCATGCCGCCGCGCTCTTCAATCAGCTTATCAACGCCGCAGGCAATGCAGTCATCAATCAAATCCAGCACCTTGCCATACGGGTTAAAGTACAAACCGAGTTTAGATTTGTTCGGCAGATTGGCGTGCAGATATTTGATCGGCGATGGCACGTTAAGCAGAATCAAACGGCGCTGGCCGGCACGCATCGCGCTAAGCTGCTCTTGCTCGGTTTCAAACAATTTGATTTCGACGCTGTCTTTCTTATCGACTAACGCCGGATAAGCTCTAACTTCAAAGCCACCACGCTTTTGCTGGTACACTTTTGGTAGCTCACCAAACGACCACGTATGCAGATCGCGCTGCTCGATATCATCATCGGCCACTTGCGAAAGTGTCTCTTGCACTTTCTCTTTCAAGCTCTCTTTCAGCTCATGCAGATCGCAGCTTTCATTGAGCTTGCGATTACGGTGATCCACCGCGCGATAAGTAATTTTTAAATGCGCAGGCAGTTGATCGAGTTTCCAATCTTCGCGCAATACCGTCACACCCGTCATGCGGCGCAGCTCTTTTTCCATTGCATCGAGCAGCGGCATTTCAAACGGTGTTACACGCGCCAAAAAAGCGTCAGCGTAATTGGGGGCTGGCACAAAGTTTTTACGCAGCGTTTTCGGCAGCGATTTAATTAAGCTCACCACCAACTCATGGCGCAAACCGGGAATTTGCCAGTCAAAGCCATGTGGCTCAACTTGGTTTAAGATCGGCAGCGGAATGTGTACCGTCACACCGTCACTGTTCTCGCCCGGCTCAAACTGGTAACTGAGTTTGAGTTTCAGATTGCCTTGATGCCAGAAATTCGGGTAATCCAGATCGGTAATGTGACTGGCATCGCCTTTGAACAGCATCTCTTTTTCAAAGCTGAGCAGATCCGGCGTTTTACGGCTAGCGGTTTTCCACCACGCATCAAAATGGCGACCAGACACCACTTCGGTACCGACACGCTGGTCGTAGAATTGGAACAGCTCTTCGTCATCAACCAGAATATCGCGGCGACGCGATTTGTGTTCTAACTCTTCTACTTCGGCGAGCAGCGCGCGGTTTTGTTTGAAGAAGGCGTGTTTGGTTTCCCAATCCCCTTCAACCAGCGCACTGCGAATGAAAATTTCGCGGCTGAGCACAGGATCGATATTGCCGTAGTTGACCAAGCGCTTCGGTACGATCGGGATGCCATACAGCATCACTTTTTCATACGCCATCACTGCCGCATTTTTCTTCGACCAATGTGGCTCACTGTAACTACGTTTGATCAGGTGTTTCGCCAGTGGCTCAATCCAATCTGGTTCGATTTTCGCCACCACGCGCGCCCACAGTTTCGAGGTTTCCACCAGCTCTGCCGACATCACCCACTTCGGCTGCTTTTTGAATAAGCCAGAGGCAGGGAAAATGTTGAAACGCGCGTTACGCGCACCGTGGTACTCGTTCTTCTCCTGATCTTTCATACCGATGTGTGACAGCAAACCGACCAAAATCGCACTGTGTACCGCATGGTAACTGCCCGGTTCATCATTGAGCTTGAAGCCCATTTCCCGAGTCGATTGATGCAGTTGAGTGTACACATCCTGCCATTCGCGCACGCGCAAATAGTTCAGGTAGTCGAGTTTACACTGACGGCGGAACTGGTTACTGGTCAACGCTTTTTGCTGCTGTCCGATGTAGTGCCATAAATTCACTAACGTCAGGAAATCGGAATCTTCGTGGTTAAAACGGCGATGTTTGTCATCGGCCGATTGCTGCTTATCGCTCGGTCTTTCACGCGGATCTTGAATCGACAGCGCGGAAGCAATAATCATCACTTCTTTCAAACAGCCGATTTTCGACGCTTCAAGCACCATGCGTGCCAAACGTGGATCAATCGGCAAACGCGCTAGCTGCTTACCACTTTCGGTGAGGCGTTTTTTCGGGTCTTTGATTTGATCGTTGATCGCCCCTAACTCTTCGAGCAGACGCACACCATCTTGAATGTTGCGCTTATCTGGCGCTTCCACAAAGGGGAAGGCTTCAATATCGCCCAGCCCCAATGCCGTCATCTGCAAGATAACCGAGGCTAAGTTGGTGCGCAGAATCTCAGGGTCAGTAAACTCAGGGCGTGATAAGAAATCCTCTTCCGAATAGAGACGGATACAGATGCCCTCTTCGGTACGTCCACAGCGGCCTTTACGCTGGTTAGCGCTGGCTTGGGAAATCGGCTCAATCGGCAAACGCTGCACTTTGGTGCGATAGCTGTAACGGCTGATCCGCGCGGTACCTGGGTCGATAACGTATTTGATGCCCGGAACCGTTAGCGAGGTTTCCGCCACGTTGGTGGCCAGCACGATGCGACGACCCGCATGAGGTTGGAAAATCTTGTTCTGCTCACCGGCGGACAAACGTGCATACAGTGGCACAATTTCCGTATCACGCAGGTTGCGCTTTGAAAGCGCATCCGCGGTATCACGAATTTCGCGCTCACCGTTCATGAAGATCAGAATGTCGCCCAATCCTTCATCGCACAGCTCATCCACCGCTTGGAAAATGCCTTCCAGTTGGTCGCGATCGCTTTCACTGTCATCATCCCCCGCCAGAGGGCGATAGCGCACTTCCACCGGATAAGTACGGCCTGAGACTTCGATGATCGGCGCATTGCTAAAATGCTTCGAGAAGCGCTCAGGGTCGATGGTCGCCGAGGTGATGATGACTTTGAGATCGGGACGACGCGGCAAAAGCTGCTTGAGATAGCCCAAGATAAAGTCGATGTTGAGGCTGCGCTCGTGCGCTTCATCGATAATGATGGTGTCGTACTGGTTAAGGAAACGATCGTTTTGGATCTCCGCCAGCAAGATACCGTCAGTCATCAATTTGATTTGAGTCTGATCCGAGATTTGATCGGTAAAGCGAACTTTATAGCCCACAAAGCCACCGAGTTCGGTTTCCATTTCTTCGGCAATGCGGTTTGCCACTGAACGCGCAGCAAGACGGCGCGGCTGAGTGTGGCCAATCAAACCGTATTTACCACGGCCTAATTCTGCGCAAATTTTCGGTAGCTGAGTGGTTTTGCCTGAACCGGTTTCACCGGCCACAATCACCACTTGATGATGAGCAATCGCTTGCGCAATATCATCGCGCTTTTGGCTAACTGGCAGCAGCGCAGGATACTCGATTTTGGGCATCTGCTGTTTACGCTGCTCGACCACCATCATGGATTGAGCAATATCGAGCGCGATTTCGTCAAATACCGCGTTGCGTGCCGATTCATTTTTGATTTTGCTGGCACCATCAATGCGTTTACTGAAACGAAAACGGTCTTTGATCAGGCACTCTCCGAGCGCCTTTTTTAAACTGGCAGCACTATTGGCTTTTGGCTGAGCTGCCGAATCGGTTGTGGGCTGTGACGAAGTCAAAGCATTTCCTATTGTTATCTTTCCAAAAAACTGCGCGGATTGTACCACAGAGTTTTAGCAACACGCCCATGATCCCACGCTTTAGCCACCTTTACCTGCCTATAGAAACAGCAAATGCAAGCCTGATGCTCAAAAGAAGCTTCGTTTTCGGCGCGATTGGCCGCTAAAATGAAGACAGAACCTTAAGGAAACGAAGCGATTGTGAAAGCCTCTGAACTGAAAACGATTTTAAACCAGCTCCCCGATGACCTTGACCCCGATGTGGTGATGGGGGAAGTGTGGCTTCCAGAGCGCTTAATTGAAGCGCAAATTGACGATGACATGCTGTTTCTCACCTTTGATAACGCGCCGGAAGAAGGAGAAGGTGAAGAGGAAGGCCGAGGCTTTGTGGAACATGAGATGGAATTGATCCGCTCACAGCTCATGACGATTTTGGCTGAGGACAGCGGCCCCAAAACCAAAGCCGAAGCACTACTGGCGTTGATTACTCTTGCCCACGAACGCACTAGCTCAGAATTTATCGAAATGTTAGGTGCTATGCTTGAAGAGTGACGCTCAAGGCCACATTGTTTAACCTACAACTCCCAATCTCCAAGGCTTGCCTATGTTTAATGCACTCACCTCCCTGTTTAAGCAGCTTCTTGAAGGCCAAGACTTAGCTCAACACTCTGCCACACCGGAGCTGGCCATCGCTTGTCTGCTCAGCGAAGTGGCTGGCGCAGATCAACAAATTTCAGCGCCAGAGCAACAAGCTAAGCTGGCACTGTTGCAGCATTTGCTACAATGTACGGCTGAGCAAGCCAGCGACTTACTCATGCGCGCAGAGCAAGAAGTCAAACAATCGGCCTCACTGTACGATTTTACTTCCCAGCTACGTAGCCTCTCCCAAACACAACGGTTTGAGCTGATCAAAGCGATGTGGGAAGTGGCCAACGCGGATGGCACGATTGATCCGCTTGAAGATGCGGTAATTCGTAAGGCCGCTGAGCTGCTGTATGTCGATCACAGTCAGTTTATTCGCGCCAAACTGATGGCCGCAGACAAACATCAAGCACCAGAATAACGCCGCGCGTTATCGGCTCCGACACTCTCTCCCTTTGTCTGAAAGACAAAAAGCGCGAAATTCGCGCTTTTGAACTTGGGCTTTGATCTAGGACTTCTTGTCAAAAAACTCACTAGAGTGGTGGTGTCATTCGCCAATAGAGCATCACAGCGATACAACTTAGAGCATTCACCAGCCAACAGACGTAAAGAATATCTTCCATCGGTACACTCGGCTTTGTGGACAACCATACAAAAGCCTAGAACAAGATCTGAAACGTTGCATAACAATTTGCTGAATATCACATTACAGCATGGTTAACGCTAACTTTGCCAAGTTGTAGGCATCAACATAGCCTGAGTGCTGACGCCCTTCCCATTCAATACCTTGCGATTCCTGAGCCGCGCGATGACCGATACGTTTGTCTTTCAAACGATGTTGAATACGATACAAGGTGGCAAGGTTGAGAAACTCTTGGAACGGGACAGAAAGGCCCTTTTCTCGACACTCGTTAAGCAAAATGAGGTCATCGCGCCCCCATGAGGCGTAAATTTTATTCGAACCACCGAAGTTTTTGACCATAGACTGGATCACCTCGGCTAAAGGCCGCCCCTGCTTTTCGATTTTGCGCGGTGTGATCCCAGTAAGTTCGGCGCAAAACAGCGAGATTTCATCTTTTTCCGGTTTGACAAAGTACTGCGCGCGCTTGACGATTTCTCCCGCCGCGAGATCGATTTCTGCTAGACCAATTTCAATGATTTCACCCGTGGTTCCCACTCCGTTTTCGTTCCAACAACACATTTCTAAATCGAAGCACACAACACGGTTGTAATTCATTCTTGGCTCTTTCTCTGTTACATAAAGTCGAACATCCTACCTGAATTGAAGGCATAATTCGATTCTACCTTGCTGCATTGCTGCGCAATCGATACACGATTTCGACCTTTCGATTTACTGAGATAAAGCTGATCATCAACACTCTGTAAAATCTCCGGCTCACTGTACTCACAGTTAATGCTCGCCCCAATACTGATGGTTAAGGTTAATGGTGTTTCGGAATTGAGCATCACAGGTTCTGCTTCGACCACTTTACGGATCCGCTCTAGATAAGTATAAAGCGCCGTTTCATCGGTCACGGATGACAAGATGGCAAACTCATCACCGCCGAAACGGGCAAAAATATCCGATTCAACCAACTCTTTTTTCACCACATCAACCACATGCGTTAAAGCGTAATCCCCCGCTAAATGCCCATAGCTGTCGTTGATTTGCTTAAAGCGGTCGATATCAAATGAAATCAAGGTAAAAGATTGTTTTTCATCTAACATTTTGCACAAATGCTGACTAAAGAAGCGGCGGTTATAGATGTTGGTCAAACTGTCATGCTCCACCAGATAACGCAGCTCTGCGGTACGCTCCTCAATCATATCTGTCAGCCGTTGTTTCTCTTCCAGTTGCATTCGCATGATGTAGCTAAGCAGCAAGGAAATAATAACGCCACCCAACCCTAAGCCCAGTAGCACCCACTCTTCACTATGGTTAATCGGCTGATGCAGTTCAAACTCCAGCACCCAATCACGGTTTGGCAACACCAATTTGCGCTCTATTTTGGGTTCATCATCCGCTCGCCACATCGGGCTTTGATAAAGAACCGGACTGTCTTCCGAATCAAATCCGGTATCAATCACGCGCATATCGAGATCTTGTTCCATGACGCTGATTTGGACCAGTTTCTCGAAATAGGTGGATAGGCGCACCACCCCGACCATCACACCAAGTAAGCTGCGATCATCTTCTGAAGAAAAAACAGGGTGATACACCAACATGCCATCTTTGACGATCGACTTATCAATTCCGTCTTGTAGCAGGCGCACTTTATCCGAAACATTCGGCCGACGATTAACGACAATATCCGCCAGTATTCGTTTGAAACGTTCACGCTCCGAGTAAAAGCCTAACAGTTTACGATTGTCATAATTGAGTGGATAAATATCCGATAAAACGTATTTCGCTTGGTCATCCGTACCGAAACCGTATTTGATCTCTCCCGTTTTTGGTACTGTGTACAAAGTGAACTCAGGAAAACGTTGCTGCATTCGCGCGGTAAAAGTTTCAGCCTGAGGCGGCTCAACTTTCACTAACCATTGCAACGCAATCAGGCTTTGTGAACCTTTAAGGGTCTCTTCTGCGAAAGTGTGAAAACGCACCCAGTCATCGCTTGTGCTTGAGCGGAAAAAGTTGGCGGCAGAGCCGATAAAATGGATATCACTATCGACAAACTGCTGCAGTGCCATAGTTTGCCGGTCCGCGAGATTTTCCAGCAGAGTACGATTATGGCGCAGCTGTAATGAGTATGCGGTGTAAACCACAAACACAGTCAGAAGCAGAGAAAACAATAGTACCAGCAAGGGCACAATCACGCGCACATGTTTGAGCATCCACTTCTTCCTTATTATGTTATCTATCATGAAAAATCATGATGAAGATGTGTGATATATCAATATCCTTACTTCAGTTGGGACGCTAGATTCAAGTCATTTTCAGAGCATTCAGTGATAAACCGAGCGCTTACTCACGAAATGCAGGGGTAGATGGTGCAAAATCGACCACACTCACTGCTCACAAAGCCACCAATCAAACCTTATCCCAGCCTGTAAATCGGGATTCATCGCTGCCTTTCGCCTTGAATATGGTACTATCCGCCCCTATTTTGAGCTTAGTCTATAACGCAGCTTAGCGAAAAAAGCCTGAGTTAACACTGGCACAATGAAACAAAGTGCACCTGATACTCATTATTTTCGCTAGGCGTATACCAAACGACTCGACGCTTCAGGTCAGTGGTAAGTCTGTCAATCTCCGTAAACACATAGACAAACTGTGTGATGAAAGAGATCAAACAGCCCGCCCGTAGCTTCAAGTCCGGGTATAGAAACTTGTTGTGCCTTGAGCACAGAGTCTGCCAAAGAGAATTCACGATGAATATCGACCTAAACCTGATCCCAACCACTTTTGACATGCTCCATGCTGGGCTAGCAGCTTCGTCAGTACTGCTATTGATTGTTGCCATTGCTCGTAAAGGCAAAGTGACAGAAAAGATCGTAGAAAAACCCGTCGAAAAGATTGTGACGGTTGAAAAGCCGGTAGAAAAAATCATCGAAGTTGAAAAGATCGTCGAAGTTGAAAAAGTCGTGGAACGAGTCGTTGAAGTGGAATCCAAACTCGCGACCGCCTCAACCGATTCAGCACTGCAACTTCTCGCACTGCTGCAAAAAGAAGCTCGCCTGATTGACTTCTTACAAGAAGAAGTGAGCCAGTTTTCGGATGAAGAAGTGGGCGCAGCCGCTCGCGTGATTCATAGTGGCGGCCAAAAAGTGCTGCGCGAATACCTCACGCTATCGCCTATTCGTAGCGAACAAGAAGAGAGCCGCATCAGCGTCGAAGCGGGCTTCAATACGCAAGAAATTCGCCTAACCGGTCAAGTGACTGGCCAAGCGCCATTCGTTGGCACTCTGATTCACAAAGGTTGGCGCGCCGATGCCATCACCCTGCCAAAACTGGCGGACAATTACGACACCGCGATCCTCGCGCCTGCGGAGGTAGAACTGTAATGGAGATGCCAATTCATTCCGCCAAATACAGTGTAGGCATCGACCTTGGTACAACCCACTGCGTACTCGCTTATCAAGATGTACAGAGTGAAGAGAGCCGTGTTGAAGTGATGTCGATTGCGCAAATGACGGCACCGGGCACAGTAGAAAACCTCAACCAGCTTGGTTCTTTCGTTTATCAGCCCCATGAACATGAAATGGCTGCTGCTTCACGCCGTTTGCCTTGGAGCAGTGAGCCGACCGCATTGGTAGGCGCGATTGCGCGCAATTTGGGCTCAAAAACCCCGATTCGCCTAGTCGCAAGCGCCAAATCTTGGTTGTGTCATGCAGGCGTTAATCGTCGTGAAGCCTTTTTGCCATCGGGCAGTCCTGAAGACGTCAGCAAAATTTCTCCACTACGCGCCACTGAACTTTATTTAGAGCACTTGCAAGCGGCATGGGATCACGCCCATCCTGATGCCCCATTGGCTGAGCAAGATGTCACCATTACCGTTCCTGCTTCGTTTGATCCTGCCGCCCGTGACTTAACCGTGGAAGCGGCACGTAATATTGGCCTGCAGCATTTTACTCTGCTCGAAGAACCACAAGCGGCGCTGTACAGCTGGATTGATAACCGCCACGAACAGTGGCGCAGTGAAGTGAGCGTTGGCGATGTGGTGTTAGTGATCGATATCGGCGGCGGTACCACTGACCTTTCACTGGTCGAAGTGACCGAAGAAGAAGGCAACCTTGCCCTCAAACGTATTGCCGTTGGCGAACATATTCTACTCGGTGGCGATAACATGGATCTCGCCCTCGCCTATCGTCTAAAAATGAAGTTGGCGCAGGAAGGCAAAGAGCTGCAAATGTGGCAAGTACAAGCCATGACACACGCTTGTCGTGATGCCAAAGAAGCACTCCTCAGCCAACCAGATTTAGCCGCAGTGCCGATCGTGGTACCAAGTCGCGGTTCTAAACTGCTCGGCGCAACATTGAAAACCGAACTGACTCGTGAAGAAGTTCAGCAAACGCTGGTCGATGGTTTTTTCCCTGCGGTCTCCATCAACGAGCATCCACAACACAAAATGCGCGGCGCTCTGACTCAGATGAGTTTGCCTTACGCGCAAGATGCCGGCATTACTCGCCACATCGCCGCATTTTTAAGTAAACAAGCCAACGCGCAAGGTCAGAACCACACAGAAAGCCTGCCTTTTGCGATGACCGGCATTCCGGGCATGGCCGCTCCACAAGCCGATTTCATTAAGCCAAGCGCCATTTTACTTAACGGCGGCGTGCTGAAATCCACTCTGCTTGCCGATCGTTTACTCGACACCATCAATGCTTGGTTAACTCAGGCCAATGCGGCTCCTGCCAAACTCCTTGCTGGGGTGGATTTGGATCTGGCAGTGGCACGTGGCGCGGCTTACTACGGCGTTGTGCGTCAAGGTCAAGGGGTACGCATCCGTGGCGGTATTGCTTCGGCTTACTATGTCGGGATTGAAAGTGCGATGCCTGCCATTCCGGGCATGTCACCGCCGATGGAAGCACTCTGCGTTGCTCCATTTGGTATGGAAGAAGGCTCGAGCGCGCAAGTCGCGGATCGCCAGTTTGGCCTCGTGATTGGTGAGCCTGTGCACTTCCAATTCTATGGCTCCACTGTTCGTCGTGATGATGTTGCGGGGACTCACCTTGTCGATTGGGCCAATGACGAACTAGAAGATCTGCCAACCATTCAGATCACTTTACCTGTTTCTGAAGGTCGCCGAGCAGGAGAAGTGGTTCCGGTTACGCTGGCATCACGAGTGACCGAGCTCGGTACGCTCTATCTTGAAGCGATTGCGGCTGATAATGGCCAAAAATGGCATGTGGAATTTGATGTTCGGGATAACCCGCAACCAGAATCCGCGTTAGCTTAACGTCCTCTCCTTTCTACTTGGCGCGACAACCATGCTGACTAGGTTCACTCCATCTCAGCGGAGAGCCAAACCTGCAGGGGAAGCTCAGGTTCACGGCATCCTATCGGGTGCCGTTCATCTTTTATGATTACGAGGTACAGCATGTCATCACCACGTTTTCTGGTCGGCATTGATTTAGGCACCACCAATACTGTGGTCGCCTTTTGTGAATTGAGCGATGCTCTTGAACAAGCTCCAGTGAGTATTTTCCCGATCGATCAGTTAATTGGCCCGGGAGAAGTGGTGCGTCGTCCCCTGCTGCCCTCCTTTCGTTATCACCCCGCAGAGGGACAATTCAGTGATTCTGATTTGACCCTGCCATGGTCATCCGAATTGGTCGAGGGCGATCTGCCCCAAGTGATTATTGGCGAGTGGGCACGCGATTTAGGCGCGAAAGTCGAAGGCCGGCAAGTCTCCAGTGCCAAAAGCTGGCTGTCACACCCTAATGTCGATCGTACTCAGCCGATTTTGCCTTGGGCAGGTGCCAGCGATGTTGAAAAAGTATCACCGATTGTCGCCAGCGCCAGCTACCTCAACCATATTCGCCAAGCGTGGAATCATCGCCATCCGTTGAACCCGCTTGAGCAGCAAGAAGTGGTGATCACCGTCCCAGCCTCGTTTGACGAAACGGCGCGAAAATTAACGATCGAAGCCGCACGACTGGCTGGGTTATCCAACATCATGCTGCTCGAAGAGCCACAAGCGGTGTGTTATGACTGGCATCATCGCCATCAAACCCAAGCCAACGAGATCTTGCATGCGTCCCCGCTGATTCTGGTGTGTGATGTCGGTGGGGGTACCACTGATTTAAGCCTGATTGCGGCACAATTTGATGCACAGGCCGCCTTACAACTCAATCGAATTGGCGTCGGCGATCATTTGATGCTTGGCGGTGACAACATTGATCTGGCTTTAGCGCATGTGGCGGAACGTCGCTTTAACCAAAACAAAAAACTCAGCGCGGCAGGTTTATCCAAGCTTATCCAGCAAACCCGCCAAGCGAAAGAGAGAGCAGGCTCTCTTTCGCTTAGCTGGTTTACTCGTTAAGCTGTGATAAACCTGCCCCGCTGAGTTTTTTGTGTTGGTTATAGCGCCGTTCCG